>JABJFC010000087.1 GCA_018662925.1 Alphaproteobacteria bacterium
CACATCCCTTGCTGCTTTCTGGCACATCCCTTGCTGCTTTCTGGCACATCCCTTGCTGCTTTCTGGCACATCCCTTGCTGCTTTCTGGCACATCCCTTGCTGCTTTCTGGCACATCCCTTGCTGCTCCCACAAAAAAAGAGGCCAAAGCCTCTTTTTTCTAATCAAGACTAATCCTAAGACTTAGTCTCCTCTTTCTAAAATTTAGTTTCCTATGAGCCTAAAACTTCTGCGTCAGGTTAAAGAAGATGCCTGGCTTGAAAGGATTGGTACGTCCTGAGATATGGGCACGGAATGGCATGGCATACTCAATGTTAAAGGATGTTACTTCCCAGAAGTTCATACGCAAACCACCACCACCACCGGCAGCACTTATGCGCCTAAACTCGTCTGAAGAAGGTGCCCGGTTCCAAATAGTTCCCGCCGAATAGAAGAGATAGAACTGATACATCCGGATAGAATGGTCAAACATCTCAGTAAAGCGGAACTCAACTTTTTCTTCCACACCACTATCACCCGTCAAAGTTCCCAATGGATAGGCTCTATTCACGGGAGCTCCTCCAAAACTGAATCTCTCAGATGACAGCAGATGATCTCCTGAGTACTGACCATTAACAGATCCGTATAGAGAGAATCCCCACCAGAGCCCCTGATTACGGCTTAAGGTTCCTTTGAATTTGGTAAAGTTCGTGCGCCCTTTATCACGAGATTTTAAAACCCCTGAATTATTTTCCTCAGATGCTCCAAAGATCTTGAACCCTTGGCTCACATCCACATGCAGCAGGTTTGACCCCCGCCAAGAGTCGGCCACGTCATAGGTAATATTTCCACCCAGAACGCGGACTCTATCCTTACGAACGACCGCATCGGATAAAATACTGGACTTCACATTCCTAAAGGTGAAACGAGCCCCCAAATATAGGCTTTCACTTCGTGTCCTTACCATGGGATAGTCTACACCAAATGCCAAAGAATGGTTTGTGCCCTTCATCTCAAATTGCTCTAAGAAGTCCCCTGGTTTCGTTGTTGAACTCGCTCCGGAGATATAAGCTTTAAAACCATCAGATCCTAAGAACTGTGTATATTTAGCCCCGAAGTACCTTTGTTCACGCGTTTCGCGTGTCGCCGAAGCGCTTAGAGACAGCTGTTCGTTAATCCCGAGGACGGAATTGACGTTTAGATTTGCAAGTCCCTGCCAGGGACCCATGAACTGCGGCCCATCGTTGTTTACACCCACGGAACCATCTACAGAAGTCTCCTTTACAATCAAAAGAAGATCAGCAGCCCCAAATTCAGATTTAGATGGCTTTAGAACTGACTCAACTTTGATCCCAGGCAAGCCTTTAATCAAAAGCAAGTATCTTTCCAAGGTATTCATATTAAGAGGACGCTCTTCCAGAATGTTATTAGCAAACTCCTCCACTTGAGCCTTTAGTCCAGGATCAATATCCGCGTCATACGTGATCTTGTCCACAAATCCCTCTACGATACGAATACGAACCGCCCCATCCTCAATTTCTTGAGCAGGAACACGTGCGCGAGAAAGGACATAGCCTTGATCGCGATAATACCGGGTTATGGCATTGGCAATTTCATAGATACGACCGAGTGTCACCCTTTCTCCAAGATCACTTTCATAGAACTGTTCCAAGTCCTCTTCTGGAATGACGTCGCCGTCCCCTTCAAAAATGATATCTTCAAGATCAAACTCTATCTGATCAGCGTCCGCAGGGGCTTTATCCTCTTGGATTTTTATAAAGTCGCCACCTAATTCTGATTCAGGACGAAGCTCAGGTTCTAAAGAGCGCTCTATGAGCGAAGGATCAGCAGATGCCCTATCCGCACTCGTTGTTGCGGCAAACCCCTCATGCTGCACACCCAAAAGAAATACAGCCACCAGAGCTAAAAAGCCCGTTCTATTAATATAAGGATGGAATGACACAGGTTTCTCCCATTTTTCTTGTTTGAGACATTTTCATTTTTTCAGTCGTTCTTTCCTTTTTACCACGAAAGCAACTCCTTAAACAATACAGTATTTGATTTTTGTGCCCCAAAAATGATTCCTCCTTGCGATGAACTCTGAGACATGTAGAATGGGCCAACCTTGCAAAAACAACCATGCCATTAATAACTTGTGCCACCCCACACATTTTGAGGAATCTCTATGCTCACCATGAAAGACTACCCAAACATCTTTGTCTTCAACCACCCCCTTATCATGCATAAACTGACGATCATGCGCCAAAAAGAGACGGATATGGAAACCTTTCGCCGCCTCCTCAAGGAAATCTCCCTCCTCATGGGATATGAGCTTACACATGGATTGGAGACCAAGGAAGTCGACATTGACACCCCCCTAACGCGTACCAAAGGAAGGCTCTTAAAAGGAAAGGGCGTTGCTGTCGTTCCCATCCTCCGCGCAGGTCTCGGCATGGCGGAAGGACTTATGGACCTTATGCCCGGTGCCTGTGAAGGACATATTGGGCTCTACCGGGATCCAAAAACCAAAAAACCCGTAGAATATCTCGTAAAGCTTCCTGAACCCGATCATCGACTCTTTATTCTCGTAGACCCCATGTTGGCCACAGGCAATTCTGCTGTCCATGGCATCAATGTTCTGCTCCGTCATGGCGTGGATCCGGCAAATATCCGATTCATGTCCCTAGTTGGTGCCCCAGAGGGCGTCAAAGTTTTCCACAAAGCCCATCCCAATATCCCCCTCTATACGGCTGCCCTCGATGAAAAACTCGACGAAAATGCTTATATCACGCCTGGACTAGGCGATGCCGGAGACCGTATGTTTGGAACCCGCTAGAGACTCTCTTTAAGTGTGCAAACAAAATACTCACTTTTCCGAGTGTCTTTTTGGTCTATCTTTCTTTATTTGCCTTTTTTACTTGCATGGAACCTTGCGTGCTCTTAGAGTCTGCATAATTTGAAGTGTGGACTCAAATGTAGTTTGAACAGGAGAATTATGAAAAGCCTTTATAATGCCACCCGTTATGCTTTAGCAGGTATTGGTTACGCATGGCAAAACGAAGCCTCCTTTCAGCGGGAAGTGATTCTGTTTTTCCTGGCACTCCCCACGGCCTACTTCATTTCAACCTCCACCTTTGATTTTACGCTTCTTATTGGATCCATCCTGATGATCATGGTTGTTGAACTCCTGAACACCGGTCTCGAGAATGTGGTCGATCTTATAGGAGGAGGGAAGTCAGTCCTCTCCAAAGGTGCAAAGGACTGTGGAGCGGCGGCCGTTTTCATCACTATTCTTTTGGCAGCCCTCTTGTGGATCGACAAATTCATCGCCTATTTTAGTTAAGAGAAAGCACATGCCAAAGTTGGACTCACTTATAAACAAAATTACCCCGCGAGATATTGCCAAAGTAATATTGATCCTGGCAGGACTCTTTTTGACGAATGCGCAGGTGTCATCACGATTCATATACTTTATCACCCATGACCGGTTCTTTCCCTTGGTTGTCTATACGGGCATCTGGTCTGTTTCCATTGCTGCCCTTCTGGCCATTGCCTTTTTGTGCTCCCGGAAAACAAAGTGGTTTTGGACAATCCTCATTGGCTTTTCGACTTTGGCGGGAATGACATATTTTAACGTAACCCGTGAGGTGTTGTCCTTTGACTCTTTGGAACTCCTATGGAATGGCCGCTATGATGCCCTTGCCATGTTTGAAGGAGGCAGCAGTGATAACGGCGGACAAGCGCTTTACCTTTTCCTCCCACAATTTCTTCAAGCTCTTTTAGGGACAGTCCTTTTAGCCATTGGACTGTTACTCCGTACGCCACAACAATCTTTTAGAATCCCGAACACAATAAAGCGGATTGCCTACCTTATACCCATTCTGCCGTCGTTGTTGATCGGCAATGTAGTCTGTCATCTGGGGGGAGCCTCTGAAACAGACACACAGGGCATGCCAAAACAATTTGATCTCGTTAGCCTGACAGGACTATTTATCTATGAGAACACAACGCGCTCTACTAAGAAGAAAGAAGCTGTCATTGTAGCAAAAAGAGATTCACCTCCTCAGCACATAATACTTATTGTGGATGAAAGTATTCACGGAGGCTATATAAGCCTTAACCGAGATTGTGGGACAACGCCCTATCTAGAATCAATCCAAAAACAGATTGCAAATTTTGGATTTGCTTCAGCTGGAAATAATGGAAGTGCCGGTAGCAATGCCATTTTAAGGCTCGGAGCACACCCTGACAAAATTGGAAAAGAAAACGGAAATGTCCTGGATGAACCATCTATATGGAAATATGCGGCAAAGGCTGGGTTCGAGACCACAAGAGTTGATGGACAAGTCCAAGGAAGGCTCGTCAATTATATGACGAAAGATGAACTGGACCTCATTGACAATGTTATTATTGTAGAAAATGTACCACGCCATGACATGGATATGGAGGTGGCCAAAATATTGCAGAAAATTATTAAAAAGGATAAGCCACAATTTGTTTATGTAAATAAACAGGGGGCACACTTTCCTTATGAGGGCTCCTACCCAACTTCCCAAAAGCTATATCAACCCTGCATGTCAAATAGCGAGTCCATTTCCAATCGTGAGCGCATGGTAAACTCCTATAAGAATGCTATCAGTTGGACCGTAGATCACTTTTTTGAAGTCCTCCTAACAGATGCTTCCCTAGAGAACACCGTTGTTATTTATACGGGGGATCATGGACAAAATCTCCTCCATGATGGTCAAGTTGTCACGCATTCTCGTCGGGTTTCTCCGGATCCAAATGAAGCGATTGTCCCAATATTTGTTCTCACCCACGACAAAGCGCTCCTGAAACAATTCAAAACTGCAGCGGAAACCAACAAGCACAATACGTCCCATTTTAATATCTTTCCGACGATCCTTACGCTTATGGGATACGAAAGTGAAGACGTTCATAACTTGTATGGCCTTGCCCTAACAGATCCCATTACCAAGCCCCATGGCTTCATTTCAGGCTCAATCTTGGGCCGCTTTGGAAAACCACTGGTTTGGAATCCCAGGCCCGATTTCCACAAATTAGTGGAATCCATGTAGGGGTATTCAACTTGAATAGTGATACGAAAAAATCCATTCTGGAAAACTTCCTCCACAAAGATAATCTTGTCTACTTGGCCATTTCTGCAGGCTTTTTCTTAAGCCTGTTCGTCTATTGGCCAGGCTTTTTGTCCACGGACGCTTCATGGCAATTAAAGCAAGCCATCAGCAACACTTACACAGACGGCAGCCCTCCCATGATGGCATTTTATTGGCGGCAATGGATCTGGTGGAAGCAGGGACCAGAACCTATGTTTTTAACCCACCAATTGATGCTTTGGGGAGCAGCCGGGATCTTTGCTCGCAGTTTTCATGGAAAAAAGGAAGCATGGTTCTTTGCCATTGCCCCTCTCCTCCCCCATGTTTTTTTCTATTCGAGTGCCATTTGGAAGGATTCATCCTTTGCCTTTTCTTTTCTATTGGCTGCAGCTCTTCTCACAGAATCAACTCTATCCCAAATACGTCCTGGCTGGGTGCGCATCTCAGCTATACTCGCCCTTTTGTTCTATGGAACTGGTGTAAAATACCAGGCCCAATTTGTTCTGCCCCTGTTCCTATTGTGGTTAACCTCTCTCCTATTTACCCGAGGGGAAAAAAGCTTTTCCATTAAATCCCTTTGTCTCGTTGCCATTTTACAGACAGCCATCCTTACGGGCCTATATTTATTCCAAACCGTGATGCTCCCGTCTAATGAGCAAGAACACATGTGGCAGTATGTAAAGCTTTATGATTTGGCTGGTATCAGCGTACAGCTCAACAAATCTGTCTTTCCCCCCACTGTTGAAGAAAAAGATACTTTTTCAATGACAAGTGTTCGCAATCATTACGACCCCAGAAGAGTAGATGAACTTATAGATTCGAAAGGCCCCATAAGAAGAGGCACCACCGATGCAACACGACAAGAAATACTGGATGCCTGGTATGATGCTGTCCAAGCCCATCCTCTCCTCTATTTGAAACATCGATACATGATTTGGAAGACTATGGTCTCATTATCCCCTGTTAAAACCCTCGACGAACTGGCAAACCCAGAGCGTGTACCGCAAAAAGTCAAGGTGCTCCTCAACCATGGAGGAAAAAGCATTCTCTCCATCTGTAAAGAAATAACCAGATTCATTTACTATATGCCTTTTCTCATCGGATATTTTCTTATTGGTCTCGTCATGCGCCGGAAAAGCCCCTACGCTAAACCTCTTGTCTACATGACAGGTAGCGGACTTGTGCTCATGGGAGTCCTGTTTGTGTTCTCTATGGCCGCTGATTTAAGATACATATACTTAGTCATGTGCCTACTCAGCTTCTCCCATATATTTGCCTACAAGTGTCTTAAGATCTTGTTCAAAAACCAAACAACGGCCCAAAATACTTTGCTCCCACAAATTTGATTCTTTTACCTAACCTCCTACTCGACTGAGCATTAAGAGTCCTACTCCTCTCTGGCCTTTCGAACGAACTTAGTATAATCTATATTCTATAATAGAAACAAAAAGTTTTGGGATTTGGGGAGCTCAATTTGAAGTCTTGCAGCTATAAGATCGCCTTACATGTAGATCCCCTGGTTCGCTGTATACTGGTATTTGCCCTTCTCCTGGTATCGGCCTGTACTGACACCCATAAGAAAACAGAAGAGTTTACCCCTTTAAAATCAAAATATGGCCTTTCTTACAAAGTGAAATTTGAAGGCCTCAAAAACGAAGAAATTTTAAACCTTATAAAAGAAGTCTCCCACTTAATCTCTCGCAAAGATGAGAAGCCAGCAACAGTTGCCTCGCTCAAACATCGTGTTGAAGAAGATTTACCCCGATTTAAAAAAGTACTGCAATCCTTTGGATACTACGATGCCCTCATTAACCCCAAAGTTTCAGGAAAGCATAAATCTTACACAGTAATTATAATCTTCAACTTGGGCACACAATATACAGTCGAGCAGTATGAAGTCATTCCCACACACTCCTCTCCAAAGATCACCGATATTTTAGCTCAGTTTAAAAAATTAAAACCAGACAGCCCAGCCATTTCCAAAACCGTCCTTGAAAGTGAGCAGTCTCTTGTTACAGATTTTGCCAACAAAGGGTTTCCTTTTGCAAAAGTTATCGAACGTAAATTCATTGCCGATTATACGTCCAAAACTCTGAGCATCACTCTTAAACTTGATCCGGGCAGCTATGCAATTTTCGGGGAAACGCAGGTTACAGGCCTTACCGGTCTGGATCCCACTTATGTCCTGCAAATACTCCAGTGGAAAGAGGGAGCGCCTTATGATGCAGAACAGATAGAATCCATGCGACAAAATCTTTTTGGATCCGGTTTGTTTTCGTCTGTAAAAATAACCCATCCAACCGTTGTTGAGAAAGATAGTTCCCTTCCTATAGATATCAGGCTTAAGGAAGCAAAACACCGCCATTTTGGGGCAGGGGTAAATTATTCTACCAACTTAGGTCCCGGCTTCAAGTCATCTTGGGGAAATGACAATACCTTCGGCCATGCAGAACATTTGGATCTCATTGGACGCATGTCAAAAAAAATAACCTCCCTAGAGTCCAACTTCAAAAAGCCCCAATTCGAGCGTCCTGACCAGGCATTAATCGCTAAAGCAAAAATTACCAAAGAACGCCCTGATGCCTTTAGCAAGAATGGCTTTGGAATTATGACGGGGCTGGAAAGAACTTTCACCAAGCGACTCAAGGGAAGTGCCGGCGTCAGCTATGAAAATGCTACTGTTGAAGATGAAGCAAAAAAAACCAGATACAGCCTTGTGGGATTCCCCCTTTCCGTGAAATACGCAACCACAAAAAACTTTCTGGATCCAAAAGATGGTTGGAAAACACAGCTATTTGTGACCCCTTACCCAAAATCCCTCGGCGCCGAGGAAAACTTTATGACCACCTTTATCAAAAATGCTTTCTACATCCCTGTAGACAAATCGCTGGTAATGTCATTTTGGAACAACATCGGGTTTACACCGGGAGGGAGTTCCCTCGACGTCCCACCCGACAAGCGATTTTATGTGGGTGGAGAAGGCTCTGTTAGGGGATATGGCTATCAGCTCGTTGGGCCCTTAGATGGTGCAAAACACCCATTGGGAGGACGCTCATCCTTCGAAGGAGGAACAGAAGCCCGAATCAAAATGACCCAAAACATGGATTTTGTCACATTCCTGGAAGCTGGAAATGTTTTTCACAAGAATTATCCCACCTTTTCGAAGCCCTTTTTCTGGGGAACAGGGGTTGGCATAAGATACAAAACTCCCGTCGGTCCCCTACGGCTAGACATCGGTATTCCCCTCAATCGACGGAAAGGTGTTGATAACCTCTTTCAAATATACATAAGCATCGGGCAGAGTTTCTAGATCATGAAAAAATATCTTATCTATTTCTCTCTGTTCATAGGAGCCCTCACCGCCCTCCTTATCTCCTCGGTTTTTGCGGCAATACTCGTACTCCAATTTGAAAATTTTCGCACCCCCCTCCTATCGACACTTGTTTCAAAAATTAACAAAGAGTCTTCTATAACCATCTCCATAGATAAGGTAGAAGGATTTATTCCCTTCCAAGTCAACATCTCATCGCTCTCACTATCAGATGAAAAAGGCCCCTGGCTTGTCATAAAAAACTTAAAATGGGATTGGAAAGCGTCACACCTATTCATGGGAAGAATGCAGATCCGCCAGTTAAATGCTGAATCAATCCAAGTCCTGCACCTCCCTAGCCAGCCTGATTCAAAAGAAAAAAAGCCTGAGACTCAGAAATCAACATACGGACTTCCTCTGTTCGTCAATCTAAGCTCCGTCCGGATTGCTCATCTTTTGCTCTCTCACGAAGTAGCAGGCACAGAAGTCTCAACAAATTTATCAGGTCATGCAACCATTTCTCCCTTTGGACAAGTATCTGCAACAGTCCATATCAGCGACCTTTCCATGGAGAAATATCTCCAAAACGCCTCCCTTTCTCTCACAGCTCGCTATAATATAACGACCTTGGCTACCCATATACAGTTGGATGGAAAAGGGGACCTGCTTAAAGAAGTTTCAGACTTTGTAGGAGACACTTTCACTCTGAAAGGTCTCGTAGCGTATGATGCCTCTGCCCTCAAAATTTCAGACTTCTCTCTTAAAACACCACATGGGAGTGCTGTTCTAGATGGGAGCGCAAATACGAATACTCATGAGATAGAGGGGAGTTTAAAGATCCATTATCCTTCCGTAGCTCTAATAGGCCATGCCATAGGCAAAAAGCTTAGCGGCTCTGCTGCTCTGGAGACCATATTTTCAGGCACCCTCAAACAACCTACTGTCGAAGGACGGATTGGCCTAACCAATATTGAGGGAGATTCGTTCAAATTTTCCCAAGCTTCCATCGAATTCAAGGTTTTTTCTACCACCCCCCTAACGGCACCAGACGCTTCTCTTACAGTTCGAGGAAACGGCAATCTGCAATCGGTCGAGAATAATCATTTTCCAGATGTTACTCTCTTGTGGGATTTTGATATTGGGTTCAGCGAGCATTGGAACAAGCTTTCTCTCAATGCTATCCAACTAAACCTTATTGATCATTCGACACAAAAACACTTGGCAACCGCCGCCTCCAAAGGAACTTTCAAACTAAAGGAACGAACCATTGATGGCAATTTAAACGCCTCAGCAGAAAACCTTGCCCAACTCAGCCCTATAAGTGGAAACGTGACTCTTTCTGGCGATATCAAAGGACCACTCTCAGATCTTTCAACCCATCTCACCCTTAAAGGCAAGAAACTGCGTGATGCACACTTTTCTTCGGACAGCCTATTGGTGACACTTTCCCTGAAAGGCCTCCCTGAAACGCCCTCAGGAACCCTTTCTGCCATACTGGAGAAGAACGGTTTGAAAGTATCCGCAGATCTATCGGGACATTTTTCAAAGGAGCATATTCTTACTCTGAAAGAAATCCGTCTCAAAGCATCAAACAACACCATTGATGGGACCCTCTCCATGTCTTTAAAAGAGCTGGCTGCTGAAGGTCGCCTTATAGGTGATATCCAAGATCTCTCCGTCTTTTCAGAAATTCTAGAACATCCCATCGAGGGACATGCAAAAATCAAAGCCTCCCTAGAAAACGAGGATTTCAAACTAAGCTTAAATGGACAAGATCTAAAGGGATTTGGCGGAGAAGTAGCCAGCGTTTCTTTCTCCAGTGGATTGACGCTCCCTAAAGAAATTTTCCAGGATTTCTCTCGTTTTGAAGAAAGAATAGACGGAAAAGCCTCCCTAGATTTGGAACGCATCACATGGAAAAAACTTGTAATTGAGAAAGGATTTCTCTCAGCTAAAAAAGAAAACGGAACCATTGCTGCTTCTTTGAACATAAACGGAGACTACATAAATCCTTTTGATATTCAGTCCCAAGGAACCTTCCATCGCGATCCCATGGCATTCAGTCTTTCGCAACTTGAGGGAACTTATGGGACATCCTCCTTTGCTCTCATAAAGCCTCTAAAAGCTGTTAAAGAGAAGGAAGTCTACAAACTCCTCCCCATGGAAATACAACTTACGTCAAATAGAACAGCTAAAGCCAATACTGGGCATATCCGTGGGCATGGCCAATTTGGAACCGGAGAAATGTCTCTACAGGCACACTTCTCACAATTTTCCTTGGAATTCTTACATATTGTGTCCCCAGATTTTCAATTCCTGGGAGACTTAAGTGGGAGCCTTTCTATTGGTGGAAAATTAAAGGCTCTAGATATTGACGCTTCTCTCCAAATAAAAAACTTGAGAAATGCGCTAGTAGAGAAAGATGTTGCTCTAAAACATGCCTATGATTTCGAGATAGACGCCCATTTACAAAATAAAGCGCTCTCTGCTCACGGCTCTCTAAGAGGACGAGACAATCAAACACTTGAATTTGAAACGAGCCTTACACTTGCTCCGGATGATGCGTTTCCTATAGCAACCAATCTGCCAACGAAATTACAGTTAAAAGGTGATATAAATCTGTTCAGTTTTATAACTTTAGTAGCTCCCAATGGAACAACGACAAAAGGACTATTAACGTTTGACCTAAATGGTTCTGGAACCATAAAAGATCCTCATTTAGCTGGAAACCTTCAGCTGAAAAAAGGATTTTTTGAAAATAGCGAGTCCGGCGTCTTATTTCCCAAAATTGAACTCTCTATTGAAGGAGCTGGCTCAAAATTGGTGGTTCACAAAGTGACTTTAGATGACAATGAAAAGGGACGAGGATCTATAGAAGGAGCAATCAATCTTAGTAACCTTACTCCCTCGTTCAATATCAAAGCAGCTTTTGATAAACTCAGGATTCTCAACTCTGACCTTGTGAAAGGATCAATCTCCGGCAATCTTCATTTGACAGGAAATACAAAAGATCTTTCTATTAAAGGAAAGTTGAAGGCGTCTCCCGTTTGGATAACGATTCCCAATAAAATTCCCCCCTCGATCGCTACCCTTAAAATAGAAGAAATTAATCTTCCCCCAAGTGAAAAGAAAAAGCCTAAAGACAAAAAAACTTTCCTCCCCATATCAACAAACGTAACCATAGACATCCCAAATGAATTCTTTATTAACGGGCAAGGACTCCAGTCCGAATGGAAGGGATCCCTAGCCGTTTCTGGATTGATAACCAAGCCTTCCCTTCAAGGGGCCCTGAAAATAATAAGAGGGAGCTATACTTTCTTGGGCAGAGATTTAGATCTTGTCGAAGGAAAGTTTGTGTTTACTGGTGGCAGTAAAATTAATCCTCTCAT
Source organism: Alphaproteobacteria bacterium (assembly GCA_018662925.1). Taxonomy (NCBI): domain Bacteria; kingdom Pseudomonadati; phylum Pseudomonadota; class Alphaproteobacteria; species Alphaproteobacteria bacterium. The sequence goes on from JABJFC010000087.1 coordinate 11,794, forward strand.
ATCTGCAAAAGCATCCATTGACGCAGGAAATATCGTTGCCTTCGTTCAAGTTGATGGCAGCATTAATAAATTAAATATAGCGTTACACTCGAACCCTGAACTCCCTTCTGGTGAAATTCTCTCTCACATTCTCTTTGGGAAAGAGCCCGGTTCACTGACCCCTGCACAGAGTATAGAATTGGCCAATGCCATCCAGGAGTTTACCAGCAATGACAATACAGGATTTCTTGATGGCATCAGAAATACCCTGGGTTTGGGGAGCCTTTCCTTCGATACAACCGCCAGTGGATCCGGCGTCTTGGAAATGGGAAGATATATTGCCAAAGATCTCTATTTAAAAATACAACAGGGACTCAATCCTGCAGATTCGAAAGCCGTCCTCGAAATGCAGGTTCTCCCATTTATGTCTGTTGATACCGAAGCTGGTCCTGTTGAAGGCGCCGGGGCTGGCGTCAACTTGAAATGGCGATATTAGACCTCATCAAAGAGGTGCAATTACTCTTTTTTCCACTAGAAATTTTAACTTCTCCTGTGGTACATAGGGCGATCGAAGTATCATTACATGGAGGAAATAACATGATCAAAAAGCATTTTTTAATTTTAATCGCTAGCCTTTCTTTGTTAGCAACAGAGGGGGCTTTAGCGAGCAAAAGTGAAGCCACGCAGACTAAAAATATATCAACGACTGAATCGCCTTCGAAATTCTATGTTACTTGGGAAGAATTCACCCATAAAACTCTAGAACTATCCCAAAAACTTCCCAAACGATCCTGGAAGGGCCTCATCGCAATTACACGTGGAGGACTTGCTCCGGCCGCTATTATTGCGCAACAACTGAATATCCGGAATATAGATACGATCTCCATCTCAAGTTATGACGATATGGATCAACAGAAGAAAGCTGAAATCATAAAGACTTTTTCTCAAATTCCAGAAAATGGTGGGGAATACTGGCTTGTCGTGGATGATCTCGTTGATACGGGATCCACCCTAAATATCGTCCGAGACATCCTTCCTAAAGCCCACTATGCCACCGTCTACGCCAAGCCTAAGGGAAAAAGCTTTGTCGATACATACATATCAGACTTGTCTCAAAATACTTGGATCGTTTTTCCCTGGGAAAGTGAATGGAAGTCATTGATTAACTAGGCTGTCAGACCCGTCATCTTTAACTATATGTGGGTGAGCAAGCAAGAAACTTGCTCACCCAGTTAATGGTGGGTTGCCCTATGCGCTTATTTTCATTTGATCAAATGCAGAATCCAAAAATTGACCTATCACTCGAATGCGAAGTTAGTTTTTTTCCAACTCCACTCGAAGCGAATGATCATTCTCTTGAACCACTTTTGGAGCCTTTCTAACTACCGTCCGTTCATCATCCTTTCCAACTATTTCAAACAGTGTACAGTCCTCATTTAGAAACCTCACGTTACGGGGAAGAGCAATTTCTTCTCGAGAAAAAGTTGGTGTAGTAGGAGGATTATAACCAATTGTTGCATAAGAACCATCCTTAGAAACTCTCTTAGAAGCACTTTTCAACCACAACTCTCCCGCTTCTTTAAGCAATCTCAAACTTGATTTCATTGACCAAGCCGGAAGGGTTGGCAGCATAATTGCCAGCAAAACGTAGAAAAACTTTTTCATCAAAACAACCTGGATAAAACTACTATTACAACTGTTTCAACAAATCATAAAATCTCCTTACAATAAACATAAATACTACAATCGGACCACCACCCCAAAGAAAAGCTTGAATCTTTTGGCCGAGTTGTGTCATAACCTATTCACCTGTCCCCTTCGTCTAGAGGCCTAGGACACCGCCCTCTCACGGCGGCAACAGGGGTTCAAATCCCCTAGGGGACGCCATTTTATATACTTAAATCTTCATCCAGGTGCCAGAAATGAGTTCAATTCGGACTTCGGTCAAAGGAATCATCATTCGAGATGATAAACTTCTATGTGTTCAATACGATCGGGGGAATGGCCTCTATTTTGCCCTCCCGGGAGGCGGACAAGAGCCGGGAGAAACCCTCCACGAAGCCTTAAAACGTGAATGTCTTGAGGAAATCGGATGTGCCGTATCTGTGGGAGAGCTCTCCTTCATAAGAGATTATCTTGCAGATAATCACGAGTTTGCCCACCAAAATCCTAATTTTCAACAAGTGGAATTTATGTTCCAATGCACCCTCTCAGATAATGCTGAACCAAATTATGATTTGAAGGGAGACATGTATCAGATAGGAGTCCAATGGCTTGATCTGAAGTTCCTATCGGATAAGCCCATCTATCCAAAGATGTTAAAGGAAGTGGTTAATAGCAACAGGCCTGCGCCCATATATTTAGGGGACGTAAACTAGACTTCTTGAAGAGTTCCCATACCTAGACGAAGACGCTCTACCCCAACAATGGCGATAAAATATGCACGCCCAAATCAGCCGTGAAGTGGCTTATGATTGCATATTCCAGACCTTTTCGCCAATAGAGCCACCCGCATATAACACCAACAATCCCATTCAGGATAAGAGCACGGGAAACAACCAAAATTGGCAAATCAACCATGGAATGCAACCCGAGCACCTGAACCGTCGCAGGAAGGTGCCCAATGCCAAAAACAACTGCAGCTAAAAGAATGGCAACCCAAACGCCAACAGAGCCATATTTTTTCAAGGGCCATAAAAACAATGCCATTAGAAAAAAGCGCAAAGTAACTTCTTCAACGATTCCTCCATAAAAGCTGGCTAAAAAGCCCATCAAAATAGGCGGATGGGTGGTCGCAAGATCAAGTAGCTGGGGCGTTAGAAAAGAAAAGCCCCAATCTCCTGCTTTGATAAGCAACCACGAGATAATCCCCGTCAATACACCCCACTTTAAGATATCGGGGAAATTAACTCTTTTTATCCCCTCAATCAGGGGGAGGCCCGCTAAGGAAAGCTTTCTCTTTAATCGCATGCCAATGTATATGGGAAAAGGATAAATGATCAAACTGTTCAACAAAGCACTCAGAATTATCGCCTGGGGATTCGCTGTGGAACCTATCACGATATTAATAATATAAGGCAAGAGTGCCAAATTCCCAACAATACAGCCTATCCATAGTACAAAGAATCCCTGCCATTCCCGCCTTTCTAATTTCAAAGTCCCTATAAACCTACTTACTGTATTCCCCATGCTTACTTTTTCCTGTTTTTATGGACTAGAAACACCACTTTTTCTTTACTGATTCAAGGTCGTCATTGCGAATGCCATCCCGGATGGCACTTAGCAGACGATTCATAAAGGTAATATTGTGCAACGTCAAAAGCTGGAGCGCAATCATCTCTTTTGCTTTCAATAGATGATGAAGGTAAGCCTTTGAGATCGTGGTACAGGCTTGGCAAGGACAAGACTCATCGATGGGCGAATCATCTTCCTTAAAGCGAACATTCCTAAGGTTTAGATGCTCGCGGCCATTGGTATCTCCTTGACCTGGCCTAACCAAGGCGCCTCCGTGACGCGCAATCCGCGTAGGATGAACACAATCAAAAGTATCAATCCCCTGAGTCACCCCGGAAAAAATATCCTTGATCCCCCCAATGCCCAGCAAATGGACGGGCCTTTTGGGATCTAGCATGGCCATGGTTGTGCCCACCACATCATACATTTGGTCCTTACTGGCGCCCAAAGAGCCGCCCACAGCATGGCCAAAAAACGGATTATCATTCACAAAATCCGTACTCACTTTTCGCAAATCAGGATAAACACCGCCCTGAATAATGCCATAAAGTGCCTGTTTCCCATCATCATGCCGCTCAAACTCTTTCAAAGAGCGTAAGGCCCAACGATGGCTCATCTCCATGGACTTGGCCGTATATTCCTTTTCCACATGGAAAGGCGTGCACTCGTCCAAAACAACAATAAGATCGGCCCCAAGCTTACGCTGGATCTCCATGGACCGTTCGGGGGTCAGAAAATGGATCTTCCCATCTATGTAGGATTTAAACTTGGCACCCTCTTCATTGATTTTCAGTAAGGTTGGCTTGTAGGATGACTTACGATTTCCTTTAATTTCAGACGCCACCGAGCCATGGCCAAGGCTAAATATTTGATAGCCACCAGAGTCCGTCAGCATGGGACCATCCCAACCCATAAATTTATGCAATCCACCCATTTTCTCTACCAAGTCTGGACCTGGCTGCAACATCATATGATAGGTATTGGATAGAATTATCTGGGTTCCGGACTCTTTCACATCTTTAATGTGAGCCCCTTTTACCGCGCCCTTCGTGGCACAAAAAATAAACGACGGCGTTTCAATTTCCCCATGAGGCGTTCTCAGACGACCCAGACGTGCTTTCGTTTTTTTTGATCGATGGGTGATGTTAAAATCAAAGTTGGGCTGCTGCATACTCTAAAACCAAAAAAGCCCGCACACTGGCGAGCCTTCTCTTAAAATTCTTGTGCCAGAACTATTTTTTAGTGCCAGTTGCCTTGGCTTCCGACGCTTTTTCCACTTGGCGCTTTAACTTAAGAGCCTCTGTCGGCAGCTTTAAGGAAGATGTTTTCAAGAGAAAACCATCCAACCCACCGTTGTGCTCTACGCTGCGAATACCATGGGCGGAAACACGCAACCTTACAGTGCGATTCAAAATCTCGCTTATAAAAGAAACTTCATGAAGATTCGGAAGGAACCGACGTCTTGTTCTATTGTTTGCGTGACTCACATTGTTTCCTGCCATCACACCTTTGCCAGTAATGGCGCATCGTCTTGCCATAGCTACTACTCTCGCTCTCTAAAACTCATTACGTAATCAGTGAGATGATACATACTCAAGAATACTGTGTCTCGTCAAGTTATTCCGACACGAATACCAAAAAATCCCTAAATCTAATCTCAGGCCATCTCCTTCCGCGGCACACATTCCCCTAGTTGCGCGGCTCCTTTGATTTTTTGGCACCCCTCCTTTGCAAAAAATTCTGATATCCAGGCTCTATCAGGATTTTTGGTTTTACGTTCAATAACTTTGACTCAGGGAGTACGGAAGGTGAAGAATACGACTTATTATCTCATGCTTTGGGCATCAGTATTACTGACAACCTGTGGCCCAACCATCAAACCAACACTCAGTCTGGCAACTTATCCAGAGGATGGTGATGACGTAAATTGGCATCAGGCATTTATCGAGCAGAGTCGTATTGAGCGGAATCAAATTGAAAAGAAAAATGCGATTCGACTTAAACAAAGGACAGCTCTCCTCAAGCATATTGACACCATCGAAAAAGATCAATGGGATGAAATTAACTCAAGAAGGACTATTATCTACAACCTATCCACAGAACCTCCTCTTATTGAATCAATGGGAATGTATTTAGAGGAAGGGTATTTTATACCTTACACACAAGCCTCTCGCTGGGACTCAAGCTTTCTTTCATTTTCGGACAAACGTTTAATATCTCTTTCCAAACAATTGGAAAATGCAAAAAGAGATCTCAAAAATTTATAGACCAGTCACCATTGTCCTCGGCAGAAAAAGTTCGTATAGTCCCTTTGAAAATTTACGGTGGGAATACATATGGAGGCCCCATGGACTTTGAGATTGCCAGAAAGAATATGGTTAATAATCAGCTGCGTCCTAATGGTGTGAAAGAACCCCTATTACTCCAAGCCATGGGCGAGGTGCCACGAGAAATTTTCTTACCCCACAATTTAAGGACTCAAGCCTATTGCGATGATTCCATAAATTTGGAAAAAGGGCGATGCATGATAAACCCCGTGGTTCTGGGGAGACTCATCCAAGAAGCCCATATTACGCCACAGGATCTGGTCTTGATTGTTGGATGTACCACCGGATATTCTTCGGCGATCCTTGGCCGTATTGCAAAAACTGTGGTCGCCATAGAATCTGATCCCGAATATACCCAAGAAGCAGACCTTTTCCTGCAGGATATTGGCATCAATAATGTCATTATTATCCCTGGAGACCTCACCGTTGGAGCTCCCGATCTGGGACCCTTCGATGTGATTCTATTTGGGGGCGCCATCGATTCTGTTCCACAAACATACATTGATCAACTGGCAGATAAAGGACGCCTCGTAGCTGTTATTCGGAAAATACCTTCCATTGGGAAAGGATATCTTTTTCAGAAAGAAAGAACCGCCCTCTCAGAAGTTTGCTTCCTTGACGCAACCATCCCAAATCTTCCTCCCTTTACCCCCAAAGCCAAATTTTACCTCTAAAACCTACTCTATTAGACCTTTTCTCTAGAGGAACAATAGTGTATTTTAAAAGAAAAATGGTGCATCAAAGGTTCAAATCGTTGACCTGGGTCATCTATTATATTAGAGATGGACTGTTCTTGAACACAGAGGAAGTAATGGGTCGACACTTTTGTAGATATATTTCGGACACCAAACTGATTGGAATGTGCCTTTTGTTGGGAACTGCAACGATGCTGCCCACGGAAAGCTCCGCGGAAACATTAGCGCAGGCCCTTTCTGCTGCTTACAATACAAATCCGACGCTTGCCGCTGAACGTGCGCAATTGCGTGCTACAGATGAAGGCGTTTCACAAGCCGTTTCAGATTGGCGCCCTACTGCAGAGCTCACCAGCGACTATAAAAATAGCTGGTCCAACACCAAAGGCGGCACATCATTAGTCGGTAATAACCATACAAAAACAGTCGATGCAGGCGCTAAAGTAACTCAGAATATTTACAAAGGTGGGCGCACAACTTCTGGCATTCGACAGGCAGAAGCAAATGTTGGCGCCGGACGCTCTAAACTTCTTAATGTAGAACAAAAAGTATTTGTAGAGGCCATTGGAGCCTTTCTTCAGGTCATCCGAGACATTGAAGTCGTCGATTTACGTGTAAATGATGAACAACGCTTGGCACGGCAGCACGAATCTGTCCAGGCCAGGTTTGAGCTGGGCGACCTCACTCGAACAGATGTGGCTCAATCTAAAGCGAGCCTTTCGAAATCCAAAGCGGCAAGGAGACAAGCCGAAGGAGAGCTGGAAGTTTCCCGTGCAAACTATGAGAGAATCATTGGCATGCCTGCAGGGGGCCTTGAGACACCAGCTGTTGCTACCGACTTACCTAAGACTTTGGACCAAGCCATAGAAATAACCGTCCAAAACAACCCCAGTGTCACCAACGCAGTTTTTGCTCAGCAATCAGCCAAAGAGGGCATCGAACAAGCGGAAGGGACTTTCTTACCCACTGTTAATATGTCAGGAACAGCCGATCGCCTTTGGCTGCGAGAAAGATCAAGAAGCCGGACAAATTCGGCAACTTTTAGTGTCGGGTTGTCCGTTCCTCTTGATACTTCAGGTGTCCTGCAATCAAAATTGAGGCAAGCGCACCAATCGTCTTCACAGGCACGCCTGCAATACGAAGCGGCCCGAAATGAGGCAATTGAAGCCACGATCAAGGCTTGGGAAAATTACTTTACCGCAGAGGCAAAAATACAGCCTCTAGAGGATCAAGTCGAGGCATCCACTATTGCCTATGAGGGCAGCAAGTTGGAAGAGGAAGTTGGAAATAGGACCATTTTCGAGGTTCTTGAGGAAAAGCAAAAACTGATTCAAGCACACGTTGAATTAGTGGATGCCAACCGAGTGTACAGACTTGCCGCCTATGAGCTGATGAGCGCTATGGGAGTCCTCACCGCAGAAAATTTGGGATTAGCTGTTGATAAATATGATCCAAACGATCATTATGACGACGTGAGTGACCGATGGATGGGTCTTGGGACAAAATGGAGAGGTAAGACTAAAGAGGCAAATGACGTATGACCGACGATAAAAAGCCAGAAGATGCCAGTATGGAAGAAATTCTTTCATCCATAAGGCAAATTATTTCAGAAGAAAATCAACCTGGAAGCAAAACAGCTTCTCCCACATCGAAGGGCAAAGCGGAGGATGTATTAGAATTGACCAACGTTGCTCCCGCAAAAACAGCTGCAGCCACTAGCACAGCATCTTCAAAATCTGCCAAGAAAGCCTCCTCATCTGCTGGCGCTGGTACAGCCATTGCTGGTTCTACCCTTTCGACAGAATCCCATGAGAGATCTGAAGAAGCCCTCTCAAACCTCTTTCAAGCACTAGATGCAAAAAAAGCGTTTGAAGTATCCAAAGGCGTTGGAGGACAAACCGTCAATCATATTATGCGCGACGTGATGCGGGAACTCATGAAGCCCTTGATCAAGGAGTGGCTCGACAATAATCTTGCTGCAACGGTTGAACGCATCGTGGCAAAGGAAATTGAGCAGATCGTTCAAGATTCTTAATGATCTGAACAATGCTTGATAAAATATATTCACCTCAGTCTATTGAAGTTGAACAATACGGCCGCTGGGAAAAGGCCGGTGCTTTTGCGTGTGACATTGATTCCGATGCACAACCCTATGTGATAATGATGCCGCCTGCAAACGTGACAGGGACGCTGCATATTGGCCATGCCTTAACCTATACCTTGCAAGATATCTTATGTCGCTATAAGCGCATGCAGGGCCGAGATGTCCTGTGGCAACCCGGCACAGATCATGCGGGTATCGCGACACAGATGGTGGTTGAACGGCAGCTTGCTAAGGAAGACTTGGACCGGAAAACCATGGGTCGAGACGCTTTCCTGGAGCGCACGTGGACCTGGAAAGAAACTTCTGGCGGAGAAATCATGAGGCAACTTCGCCGCCTGGGAGCCTCTGCCGACTGGCCTCGAGAACGCTTTACCATGGACGAAGGTCTCAGCCGAGCAGTCCGTAAAGCTTTCGTCGATCTCTATAAAGAAAAGCTCATATATCGCGACAAGCGTCTCGTAAATTGGGATCCCAAATTACAAACTGCTATTTCCGATCTAGAGGTGGAACAGCGGGATGAAAAGGGACATCTCTGGTATATACGCTATCCCATTGTCGGTGAAAAAAATAAATTTATCACCATTGCCACAACACGCCCGGAAACCCTGTTAGGCGATACAGCCATCGCTGTAAACCCGACAGACGAGCGCTACAAAAACCTAGTCGGAAAAAAGGCCCTCCTGCCGCTTGTTGGTCGTGAAATCCCCATAGTTGCCGACGAGTATAGCGATCCAGAAAAAGGATCCGGAGCCGTTAAAATAACGCCCGCTCACGACTTTAACGACTTTGAGGTCGGAAAACGCCACCAGCTGGAGCAAATCAATATTTTCGATGAGATGGCAGCTCTCAATGAAAATGCGCCTCAAAAGTATCAACACTTGGATCGCTTCCAGGCTCGCACCCAGATCCTCAAAGACTTGGAAGAACAAGAATTCCTAGTAAAGACAGAAAAAATTGCCCATGCGGTTCCCTATGGAGAACGCACAGGAACTATTATCGAACCTCGCCTTACTGACCAATGGTTTATGGACACCCGTGGCTTGGCCGACACGGCCGTGAAAGCCGTGAAAGATGGAAAGACAAAGTTTGTCCCTCAGAATTTTACCCAAATTTACTTTCAGTGGCTCGAAAACATCCAGCCTTGGTGTATCTCTCGACAGCTTTGGTGGGGGCACCGCATTCCCATTTGGTATGGCCCAGACGGCACAACTTTTTCTGCTATGGATGAAGATCAAGCCCTTGCTGAGGCCAAAAAGCATTATGGAAAAGAAACGCCCCTCACCCAGGATGAAGATGTTTTAGACACCTGGTTTTCCTCTGGACTCTATGCCTTTTCAACTCTGGGATGGCCAGACGAAACCAAAGAACTAGGGCGATACTATCCCACTTCTGTTTTGATTACAGGACATGACATCCTGTTTTTCTGGGTTGCCCGCATGATGATGATGGGGCTGCACTTTATGAAGGAAGTTCCATTCCACACAGTTTACATCCATTCCCTTGTCTTGGACGAGCATGGGAAAAAAATGTCTAAGTCCAAAGGCAACACAATGGATCCTCTCCATCTGTGTGACAAGTATGGGGCAGATGCTTTGCGCTTTACTCTGACGGCCCTTGCCGTAAAAGGCCGCGACATCAAGCTCTCTGAGAAACGCGTAGAAGGCTATCGAAACTTTACCACCAAAATATGGAACGTCGCCCGTTACCTGCAGATGAATGAGTGTACCCGGGTTGAGAATTTTGCTCCCCACCGTTGTCGCCTAACGGTCAACCAGTGGATCGTCCATGAAATTGGCCAGCTAACCGCTCATGTTTCCGATGCGCTTGAAGATTACAAGTTCAACGATGCAGCGCACCATATATATCAATTTACGTGGCACAGCTTTTGCGATTGGTACATAGAATTTACCAAGCCCATTTTGACGGGCTCCAATAAGGAAGAAATTGAGGAAACACGAGCTACGTTGGCTTGGAGTTTCTCCCAGTTACTCCATTTAGCTCATCCCATTATGCCCTTTATCACCGAAGAACTATGGGAAAAGTTTTCTGGAGGTGACATCCTCTTGATTACCTCTCCATGGCCCAGCTTTGGTCAGGAATCTGAATTCAAGGACGCAAAAGCGGAAATTGATTGGATCATTCAATTTATTTCGGAGATTCGCACCCTTCGGGCCGAAACAAATATTCCCTTTAAAACAAAACTGACATTGCATGTTCAGGAACCGACCTCTCGGGTACGTACGTATATCACGCTAAACGAAGACCTCATCAAGCATTTGGGCAGTGTCGAGACCATCGACTTCGAGACCATTGAAACCAAGGGAGCCTTGCAGCTCGTCGTCCCAGAGGCTTCTATCCTTATTCCCATGGCAGACGTTCTTGATATTGAACAAGAGCGTAGCCGCCTTAACCGGGAAATTGAAAAACTCGATGGCGAAATTGTGCGTTTTTCAAAAAAGCTAGATGACCAAAATTTCGTCGCCCGCGCCCCTCTTGAGGTGGTCGAAGAACAAAAGACAAAGCGCTCCACAGCCCTCGAAACAAAAGATCGCCTTGCCAGTGCCCTAACAAAATTGGGCCAACTTTAGTCTTCCTTTTTCGCTTCTCTACGACTTGATTTTGAATCATCTCTCGCATCTGCTTTTATGGATCCCGGGAATGCAAAGACTCCAAAGGTAATCTCACAGAACCACCCCACTCGCTCAAAACGCAACATTACTCCCTGATCGAAAGGAAAAAAACTAAATAACTAAAAAAATCCTTAAATTCCCCATTGACAGTAAATAGCAAATATCATAATCAATGCATAGATTGAGAATTTAATGTTCGCATGCAATATGTGGATATGATTGGGTAAGTACAAAAATCTTTGGAAGGTAACCTTATGATTTCATCAAAAATTAATGCAATTTCACGCGTCAGTGGAAATGTTCTTAAACTTGCAATTCCTGCCGCTATTATCGGCTCCACATTTGCCGCGAACGATTCCCACGCAAAAAATGCTTTCAATGGCTGGTCCGTTGGTGGTGCTGCTGGCTATCAGTATTTATCGAGTCAGGTTACTGCAACTTCAACAGAGTCACCAGACAGTGAAGAGCAAAAGCCTAATCCATCTGGTAGTGGGGTTGTAGGTCAGCTAAATGCAGCATACAGTAAGACGTCCAATAATTGGTACTTCGGTGGTAAAATATTTGTTGATACCTCCTCTGCAAAAGCGAAAAAAACTTCAGCTTTAATATCGCCTGCGGGGGCAGAAGACTTTACGAACGAACTCACAATCACAAAAAAATATGGAGTTGGTGTCGTTGGTAATCTAGGAAGAATGCTGAACCCTAAAACAGCCGTATACGGTATATTTGGTTTAACCTATGGTAAGTTTAAGGTTAAATACAATGATACAGCTCTCGGGCTTGGTAGCAGTCAAACTAAGAATGCCATAGGTTTTCCTTTAGGTGTGGGTGTTTCACGAGCTATTTCTGATTCTGTAAGAATCTACGGGGAAGGAACCTATACCTATTACAATCGATTCACGACAAAGGATCTCCGTACAAGTGATGAGTCGTACGTTGCGAAAATTTCAATGCGTGAATTTAACTTGTTGATTGGCGCAAGCTACACATTTTAATAAATTTTTATTTAATAATTACTATTTGAAGGAGTAAAACACTATGGAAGGTAAACTACTTAGACGCCTGAGTGCCTCGCTATTTCTAACCGTGTCGATCACCGCTATTTCGTGTGGTTCTGCGTTAGCGTCACCCACAGACTTGGCTAGGAAATTTCTAACAGAGGCTAATTATGATTTCGATGGAGCAGTTAAACTAGCTGCTAAAAAGTTTACCGCAGCAAAAGCAAACAACGTATATGTACCTTTGTTTAAGCAAATACTTTCAGAACAAGGAGTTCATCAACAATCCTCAAGTTCTACTTCAAATAAACCTACAACAAGCTCTTCTGAAGATTATGATGAGTTAATGCAATCGATGACAGACCGTCTGGCGCAATTGCGACAAGATGAGGAAGGAATTACAGGACAATTAAATACTCCACAGCCTACGGGCAATGAAGTTTGGGGAAATTTTATTACTGAAAATACGGAGTCATTCAACAGTGCTGTTGATAATCTAACTAAATTTTTTACCATCCAGAAAAATGAATTTTTAGAAGCAGTACTCACCCAAAAAGAACCCCCGCAAAATACATTTTTAGCGGCCCAGACTGATGTAGAGAAACTTGCAGACGAATATAAAGCTTATATGTTGAGCTTTGGACAACAATGCGTAGATAAGGCTGCTGAGATCAAAAAGCTTGACGCAGAAGTTGAAGAAACGACTCATCGCTTGCAATCTGAGTTAGATTCAGTCCAGCAGAAAATTGGTGCAACAGAAAATGAGCAAGTAGAATTAAGGCAAAAAATTGAACTGTTAGAGAAAGAAATAGCTGAGGCCTTGAGAGCTGCAACTGTAGATCAGATTAAAGAGCTCAAGAATGAGTTGGGTGCTGACGAGGAATTAGAAGAGAATGGAGCACAAGGTGATTTAGAGACTTTGAGAGACACACTATCGAAAGACCTCGAACAACGCATCCAGACCTTGCAGGAAGGATTATTAAAGAAAGTACCCAAATCAGAAGAAAGTGTAGATGGTTCAATTCTGGAACGAATTAGAAAGCCAAATGTAAGTGACAGTGTAGATGATCTGATTGATTTACATCAAAGTCTGCAAGTTGTCGCTTACGTCTTCCAACACGAAGAAATTCTTACTAGTGCAAGTATTTTTAATCAGTTTCAAATGCTATTAGCTGCTTTGTTTGAGGGAACAAACATTACTGATATAAAAACTAGAAGTTCTGTAGAAAAATTAATCTTCAAAGAACGAGATGATAATGTTCAAAAGTATCTCACTGAATTAGTAGGTAAAGGAAACGCGACGAAAATACTTGAGAACTCTAATGCTATTGATGAGTTTTTTGAGAAAATAAATACTAGAACTGACGACGATGACTCAGCTTTTCATGACGCTGTAGAGATAATTGATGCCGCTGAACATTCAATTAAAACAGCTGCCAGTACCAGTAAGAATCATGAAAACGAACCTGTCGAAATTACAGTTTCAAGCATAAGCAACATTTCAAATCAAAGTGAAGAGTCTGATACCCGTACAAATTGGGAAAAGAAGAGTCCTCAAGAAAAAGCGGAAACTTTAGAGCAAATTGCAAAATTATGAAAGTGCGGAAGTTTCACGGAGGATGCAAGGATAAGAATGATATTTTTTTGCACTGATCAATCCATAAGGCACAATTTTAACTGTTTTTCTGGTCTTCACGCGCAATTTTCCCCTGTTTAA
>JABJFC010000088.1 GCA_018662925.1 Alphaproteobacteria bacterium
AATATTTCTTAAGAAGGGGTTACGTTTTCACCTAAAGAGTGTAACCCTTTTTCTCTCCTTTTCCAGCTATTTCCTCGTACTCAGAGCTTTTTTGTTTCTCTATCTCGGATCTAGGGTATAAATCTCTACTATATAGCTTGTTAAAAGCAGTGTACCTTATGACGATTATAGAAAATTAACTGGATTGGTTTATGACGGCAACAGTTTTAAAGATTATGCGTATGGGCCAGCCCATTCTTTTGGAGGAAGCTGCGGTGGTCAAGGATCCGACAGCGCCAGAGATCCATCAACTGGTGGCAGATATGCGAGCAACTGTTGAGAGTCTTTCTTCCACGGGGCTTGCGGCCCCACAGGTTGATGTTTCTAAGAGAGTAATACTTTTCCGCATATTAAAACCAACCGACAAAACACTGTATAAGCTTTCTCCTGAACATGATCCCGATGGTGTTCCCTTGACGGCATATATCAATCCAGTGGTAGAACCTTTGACTGATGAAATGGAGTTGAGCTGGGAAGCCTGTCTCTCTTTGCCAGGGCTTATGGGAAAAGTATCACGTTATACATCCGTAAGATTCACTTGGCAGACGTTGGAGGGTAAAACCGAAACACGTGAGGCCCATGGATTTCATGCGCGTGTGATTCAACATGAATGCGACCATTTAGACGGGATCCTTTATCCCATGCGCATGACGGACTTTAAGGACTTCGGTTTTATTGATGAGATTGTAGGGGACTAAAGCCGTTAGAGGGAGTTGGCATCGCGGGATCCATACAAGCCTCCCACCAAAACACTCCCATCTTGAAATTTTCAATTTAACGTGTTAGAAATTCAATCATTGTAAGGGAAGGTGACATTAGGAAGGTGTCTTATGAAATATGCCAAAGTCTTTGGGCGCGTGTCTGCGCTGGTTTTAAGTTCTTTATTGTTCAATGTTTGCCCAGGGTTCTCAGGGTGACTCTTAGGATCCCTACGAGGAAATTCAAGAGGTTCCCGTGATGCGCGCAAATGCCATGAGAGGTATCCCTCAGGTTCCTAGGACTGGATGGTCTTCTCCAACAACACAACCCTCGAGGGATGATTTTTTTCATGAGCTAAATATACTACATCCTGAGCTTGTTTCCGACTCTTCTGTGTCGTCTTCCTTCTTATTGTCCTCATCCAATGATTCATCATCGGACGATTCTTCATCTTTCTCCTCCTCATCCGACGAAATTTCTTCTACTTCATCACGACGAGACCATTGGAGAAAACGAAAAACGAGAGGGGAAAATACTGAACACACAAGTGGAAACACAACTGTGAAAAGAGGAAAAAAATTGCCTTCTGCTCTTAGAAAAAGCCCCCCTCAAGAGTTTGACGATTTTAAAGAAAGTCCTCAGTCTACCGAAAGGATGCCTGCATTAGGTGAGAAATATGAACAGCTTCTCTCCAAATTGAAAGAGATTGCAGAGTTAAAGGTCGAAATAACAACGAATGTGGGGCAGCATTCTTCCTCAAAAAAATATATGAACGCAGGGTGTTCACTAGACGTAACAGGCGCCAACAGAATAGATGAGCAGCTTAGAAAACAACTCACTTTAATTCTAGAAATTGGTTACGTTGGATGGGAGCAAACTCTTACAGGAAAAATCGAAGTTCTTAGAAGATTTAGGAACAACATAGATAAACATGACTTTCCGACTGAGCACAGAATTGCAGAGGATTATATACAGAAGCTGAGTGAAGAAGAGAAGGAGAGAAGGAGATTTAAATTTTTGCAGCAGAAATGAAAATAGACTGAAATTTTTGAAAAACCAGAAATCACAAGGAAACACACGGCCATCAAACTAACCCCAACCTTCACGCCCACTCCGCATTCGCACACATAAAAATCCTCTCTAAATAAAAAAATGCCCATGTGATAAAATAAATTGTTTTTTTAGTTTTTTATAGGCATGATGTCCCCAGATTGAGAAACCTTTGGACACACGGTCCAGACTTTTCCCAAAAAAATCAAACTATTATCATCAACTTAAAAAATGGGCATGTCATGTCGTATCTGTCACGAATCCTTTCTGGCCGTATCCTTTCGCGGGCGAACTCCAACGCTTCCTCTAACCGAATGTCATTTCGTTTGCGGACGAAAAAGCATAAAAAATTCCTTTCTTCCCATCAGGCCAAATTCGTGACGTGTGCAAAGTTAGGACAACCCGTTTGGACACCGCGTCGGTATGATCAATTGTCCGAGGAAGGCTATCAAAAGAACGTCATTGTCTATCGGGCCGTAACGCTCATCGCCCGAAGTATTGCTGGCGTGTCCTGGATCCTCTATGGGGGCAAACATCAGCTGGATTCCCACGGACTCTTGCGACTTTTAAATTGTCCCAGCCCCAATCAAGCAGGATCAGCCCTTTTGGAAAGTCTTGTCTCCCATTATTTGTTATCGGGAAATGCCTATCTGGAAGCCGTTTATCCTAGGCGCAATTCCGACGTTCCAGTAGAGCTCCACGCCCTGCGCCCCGATCGTATGCGCATCATCCCCGGCAGGCGTGGCATGCCATGCGCCTATGTCTATCGTGTCAATGAAAGTGAGCGGAGCATTGGCGTGGATCCTGTGACAAACAAGTCGCCTATCCTCCATTTGAAGAACTTTCACCCCCTAAACGATTGGTACGGCATGAGCCCCATCGAAGCTGCTGCCCGTGCCATCGATCAACACAATGCGGTGGGGTCCCACAATTTGGCTCTTCTTCAGAATGGAGGACGTCCTTCTGGTGCGCTTCAAATTCGTTCCCAACAGCCCATGACCGAAGAACAGCGAGAGTCGTTGCGGCAGGATCTAAATGAGGGCTATCAAGGGACAGGCAACTCAGGACGGATCTTGATTCTGGAAGGGGATTTTGATTGGAAAGAAATGGGGTTATCTCCCAAAAACATGGATTTCCTGGAGGGCAAAAACGTCACGGCTCGAGAAATTGCTCAGGCCTTTGGGGTGCCCCCCATCCTGGTGGGCGTTCCAGGAGATGCCACCTATGCTAACTATCGGGAAGCCCGTTATCATCTATGGGAAGAAACCATTTTGCCTCTGATGGAACTCATTACGGCCGAACTAAATCAGTGGCTCGTTCCCCAGTTTGGTGAGGACCTGCGCTTGGACTTTGACAAGGAAGCCATTCCCAGTCTCGTCCGCCGTCGCGAAAGCCTGTGGGAGCGTTTGAATCAAGCGGACTTTCTCACCCCCAATGAAAAGCGTGCTGCTGTTGGATACGGGCCGTTGCCCGGCGGGGATGGCTTCTCTATGGAACAGGAGTCTCCCCATGCCTAAACCAAGTGGAAAGGCCGTGGAGAAGCGTCTCTGCAACTTTGATATCAAGAGCCTGACACCCAAAGGCGTGCTCAAGGGATATGCCAGTGTCTTTGATGTGATCGATGCTCAGAAAGATCGCATTGCTCAGGGGGCTTTCTATAGCTCTTTAAAGCGTTGGCAGGACTCCGGACAAAAGCCAAAACTGTTATGGCAACATGACACCACAGAACTTTTGGGCGTATGGACGTGTTTGAAAGAGGACAAACGCGGCCTTTATGGAGAAGCTAAATTGCTCCTGGATGTGCAAAAAGCCTGGGAAGCCTATATTCTGTTAAAGGAAAAGGCCTTGGAAGGTCTGTCCATTGGCTTTGAAACCATTCTCAGTTCCTTTGATGAGAACAAGCACGTCCGAACTCTTCACCAAGTAGAGCTTTACGAAATTTCCTTGGTGACTTTTGCGGCCAATACCGCGGCGCGTGTCCATCATATTCATTGACTGGGTCAATATTCACGAACCCGCAATTTACGAAACTGCACTTTATGAACCCGTACTAGCACTACATTTTAATTTAGGAAGGAGAACTTTATGGAAACACAAGTTGTAAAAGAAGCTGTCGATGCCTTAGGAAAATCATTTCACGATTTCAAACAGGCCAATGACGAAAGGCTATTGGGCCTTGAGAAAAAAGCGATTCTGGATCCGCTTTTAGAGGAAAAAGTGGATCAGTTAAATAATGCCGTGGATAAAGCCCAAGAGCGTGTTGAGATTTTAGAAACAGCCCAACGGCGACCCGATTTGGAAATGGAGGCAAAAGTTCCCAATGGAAGCGACGGAAATTATAAGGCTGCTTTCCTGCACTACGTCCGAAAGGGGGTCGAAGAGCCCCTGCAACAATTTGAAAGCAAGGCCTTGTCTTCTGGCTCTGATCCAGAGGGTGGCTATTTGGTTCCCACAGAAATTTCCCAAGCCTTATTGGGAAGTCTTGAAGAATTTTCTTCCTTTAGAAAATTAGCCAAGGTTACCTCCATTTCAACGGATATGCTGGAAGTGCTCGTGGATGCCCAAACGGCTGAGGCGGGTTGGGTCAGCGAAGAGAATCCTCGTTCGGAAACAAATGTATCCGACTTTGCCAAAGTGCGCATTCCTGTCAATGAAATATATGCCAAGCCGTGTGTGACTCAAAAACTCTTGGAAGATGCCGCCATTGATATTGAAAAATGGCTCATCAATAAAGTATCCCGTCGCATGGCTCAATTGGAGAATCAAGCTTTCATTAATGGCCTCGGTGGGGGCCAACCCATGGGGTTCTTGTCCTACAATTTAGCGGCGCCAGAAGGAAAAGAAGTAATTGAAGAAACCAAAACAGGTGTGGCAGGAGATTTTGATATAAATGCCGGTGGCAATGTGTTGTTTGACGTGATTTCAGCATTGCCTTCCCAATACCTATCCGAAGCAACTTGGCTTATGTCTCGTCTGACTCAGTCCAAGATACGCAAGCTAAAGGACGGGACGGGGCAATATTTGTGGCAACCAGGATTAATCCAAGGGACACCATCGACTCTGCTGGGTCATCCTGTGGTGACCATTGATGAAATGCCCTCCCTGGAAGAAGGTAAGAAGTCCCACGCCATTGCCTTTGGAAACTTTAGGGAAGGGTACCAGATCGTCGATCGCCAAGATCTCCATGTGTTGCGGGATCCCTATAGTGCCAAGCCCTACGTAGAGTTCTATATGACCAAACGCGTGGGCGGCGATGTGATCAATCCAAAGGCCATCAAACTGATCAATTTTTCATAAATAGGAAGGAGTAAAATATGCGTGATTTTTATCATGGGGTCAAACAAGTGCCCATGTTGTTCCCCCAACGGTTAAAGGGAAACCAGCCCGTTGTGGGAGCCACCGTTGATACGGCAGGGTTCCTGGGAGCTAACATGTTCCTAAGTGTGGGCCAGAGTGTCGAGGTGCTTTCGGATCAGCTGAAGGTGGAGACTCTTTTGGAGGAAAGTGATGACGGGAAAACTTTTAATCTCGTTGATAGTTCCCAGCTGTTCTCAGTTTTTCCAAATATCGATGATAACAAGAAAACCCAGGCCAATTACATGGTGGGCTACAAAGGAGACAAACGTTATTTCCGCCTTGCCCTCCAACCTGTAGGAGATTTGAAAAAGGGATTCTTGGTATCAGCACTGGCCTTTTTGGGTTTGGCCTATCGAGAACCCGTAACGAGGAGTTAGTCATGTCTCTAGTGTGTATTTCTCTGCCCCAAAGCACGCCCGCTTCCCTGGAGAGGTTAAAACAGTATCTCCGGATTCATCATGATCATGATGATGATCTTTTAAAAGAGCTCGTAGGGGCAGCGGGTCATTGGGTGGAGCAATACACAGGAAGATCTCTGATTCATCAAACATGGCAGCTAACAAAGAACTTTATGGACCCAGCCCTTAAGTCAGAAGGGGGGTTAGGTGGGGGGAAGGCCCCCCACTTCCATTGCGCCATTAGGTTGCCGAAGGTTCCCATTGTGGATGTTGTATCGGTCACACGATCTCAGAAGACCGTCACCTATATTGAAGCAGAGCAAGGCGTGTGGACGCACATCTATTTGAAGTATCCTCTTCAGGTGGGATGCCCCATTAGCATTATATTTCGTGCTGGGTATGGGCAAGCTCCAGAAAATATTCCAGAACCAATTCAAGCTGCCATTCTCCAATTGGCTACGGATGCGTATTGTCATCGAGAGAGTGAGTCGGGTGGGGCGTTATCAGCAAAGAGCGCCATACGTAATTTGTTGGCACCCTATCGTGTCCTGAGGATGGCATAAATGGATCAAGAATTATTAGAGGCCATACGTTCTGTTTTGTTACGTCATAACGGAATCAAAAATATGTCTCGGGGAATCTTCACAGATCCGCTGCCCCGTGGTGGGCATCCATATCTCTGCCTCAGGTGTGTTCAGCCTTCCAAGGAAAACGGTCTGTCCCATGGCGCCGGAAAGTCATTGGTGTCCTTTGAAGTAAGCGTGTGGAATCAAGCCATTCGGTGGTGGGAAAGTGGCAAACTATTAGGGCTTGTTTTTGAGATATTAGAAGGGCGGTATTTGACTTTGGAGAAGGCGGAATCTCGCATTCGACACGTGCCAGCGTCTCGAAAAATAATGCTTCAACCCCATGAGCATTGGAGTGATAAGTACCAAGCACTAGTCCACTATTAAGGGAGGAATATATGAAATCCATGTGGGAAGAATTTATGAAAGAAAAAGACGAGGAATTGCGTGAAGAAGTTGAGCTTTTGGAACAGTTGGAGAAGCATATAGTGGCCTCCCGTCAGCGACGACCTCTATCATTGCCCCGGTGGGCTTTGATGCAATGAATTGGATGTTCGAGCAAACTATCGTGAGGAGCTGCAAACAATGAAGGAAGATTCAGAGCTTGTTATTGGTGGAATCGGATTTCCGGAATTTTCGGCCAGAGGCTGTGTGCAAAAGTTAATCCCCCTCGAAACGGGTCGTTACTTTCGCACCATTAATGGCAAATTGAGATATGCGGGACAACAGGAACGAAAGTACCGCACCGTCATTACGTGCCAAGACAAAACTGTGCCCGATTTTCACAGTGTTAAATCGGATCAAGAATTCCAGGTGCAGTGCATTTCTCGATTATGGCAGCGCGTGCCCAGAGAGGCAGAAAGGGACGGAGATTCAATCGTGTGTTCGTTGAAACGTGATCCGGTACCGGGATCTCCATTGGTTCATCAGGGCGGAAAAATAATTATACCTATCAATGTTTCGGAAAAAAATGTGTCGATCCCAATAATCTCGGGGAATGTTTTTATTACATACCGTCCCTTGCTGAGGATGCATCTCATAAATTTTGAGACGACTTATCACGAGTGGGATTTGACTTGGGGGTGGAAAATGCTCTTGGATGAAGTATGAGGGGTTACGAATTAAAACGCCTCAACATTAAGTTCGCTTTAACTTTCGTACCCATCCCATAATGAAGCCTTTGCCCCTTGTCTCATGGTAGGTGATGTATAAAGTGCTTACGATGATGAGAATGCCACCACCAAGGGTGCGAACAGCTGGAACTTCGCTGAACAGGATAAAGCCGAAGAGCGACGCAAAGATTAGTTCCGTATAACGGAAGGGGGCCAGAGCAACGGCTTCAGTGGCGGAAAAAGCTTGGAAGAGACAAATCTGGATAAGATTGGCGCCAATACCAAGAAGAACAAGGAGGCCTAGTTCCCAAAGGGTAGGTGTCTTCCAGACCAAAATGGCGGGAATAATGGCAACCAATGTTGTCCCAAGGGCGAAGTAAAATAGCAACGTGATGCGGCTTTCTTTTAGAACCATCTTTTTTGCTAAGACATCCAGGATGGCAAACATAAAGGCTGCTGAAATTGGCAAAAGAGCCATATAGTTAAAGCTATTTTCCGATGGGTTTAAGATGACCAAGATACCAATAAAGCCGAGGACTGTGGCACCAATTCTAGCTGAGTCCAGTTTTTCACTCAGAAAGATAACGGCCAGAGGGAGGAAAAATAGAGGCTGGGTAAAGTATAATGTCACCACATCAGACAGGGGCATGGTGGTGACGGAAAAACAGCCAATTCCAAGGGCGACGGCGCCTACGAGTGCGCGCAAAGCATGTTGCCCTGGGCGCTTTGTGTGAAAGGAAGACATGCCTTGACGCAACATAAACGGGAAGAGTGTGATCATACTAAATAGAAAGCGGAAGAAGACAATTTGGGGGGCTTCGAGGCGCGCACCCAAAAACTTTTGAAAAACATCATTCATGTTGCTGACGAGGCAAATCATGATGGCCCAAATGGCACCTTGCAGAAATCCTTTCCCCATTAACCAGCGCCAGGCTGAAAGAACCGGATTATGAGCCGGGGGCACAGCTTGTTGCTGGTTCGACGGCGACGTTTCATTCTTGCGAGCGGGTTGTGCGGTCATGATATCTCTTCACGTAATTTCACAGGTGGGTACTTGTACGTCATTTTTACTCACTATGTCGAGTTTTATTTAACCCAATTGGAGTGAAAAAGTTAAATGATCTTTTGTTTTGCGTGGGTTACACAGGATGAAATGTTTCATCCTCTCAAGCATATGAGGGAGGATGAACAGGTGTTTTCCCTGGAAATACTCCAGAATGAAGGAGAAGTTTCCCAGTGCAAAAGTTCTTTTGGATAATTCCATTAGTGCTCAAAAAGGTTGGTTCCTCAATTCTTCCCTGAAACAAAATGCTTTTATCAGCTATAAGAATCCCGGAGAAGAATCGGCGCAATTGCTGTTTTCCGGTCGTCTCATAGGGATGCCCACTTTGATAAAAGGAGATCTGATTGAGCTGACATTTTTGGCTGATATTAAGGATCCCCAGCAGGAATCTCGACCATTGGTGGCCAAATTGAAGGGGGGAGATGACCTTTTTATTCAAAAGGAAAAGCGGCATGATTTAGGGGAACTCTTGGAAGACAGACTTGAGCTGCCCCATTGGGATCGAACAACAGGGGCGCTGAGCCTCTCTAATATTCATCAAGGTAAGTCGTTTCTTGATCTTGGCGGTGATTTCGATCGGGAAAGTCTTTCCCTACATTTAAAAGCCATGCCGCTTACATCTGTGAGCGTAACCCTTGAGGCGGAGTGGATTCAGCGAGCATCGGGCATTGTCGATATTGCCCCCAGTATTGAAAGGGCCTTTCCCGAAGGAAAAATAAATACCCTTACCGGGGCATCATTGGAAGCCGCTTGGTGGGAGCGCGGCAAGTCGTCAGTGGGAGTGCGGTCCGGGTATGAAATCTTAAAGAGTGAATTAATACCCTATGTTCCCCCTCAGACGGGGGCCTTAGAGCTATACCCCACGGCATCGACAGGTTTTATGCTAACGGAAAGGGCTTTGGGGCAGAAAAGGTTGAAACGAGAATGGTACAAAAGCCAGCTTGTTCTTTCCTGGCAGTATCGACAGCGTCGGCGGGAACGGGTTTTGTTCACATTGGAAAGCAATGTACAGTCTTTGACGGGGCAATCCCACGAACGAAAGCTGACGTTAAAGCTACAGAATATTCAGGAAGACGATAGGGCGTCCATCTGGTTGTCGGATACCGATTATAAAAAGGGTGAGCATGTTTATTTTGGGGAGGACTATTATGAATGCTCTCAGGATCATAGATCTCTGAAAAGCTTTGGTCGAGATGGACAATATTGGCGTTTCTTAAAACGACGGAAGTGCCCCTTGTCCCAGTCGAGTCAATCTAGCTTTTTTATTTCTCCCCGAGGGCGTCAGGCCATAGAGCATGCTTTGGAAGTGGCAAAGTCCCATTTGGCCATAGGGGCGAGAGTTGTGCATATTTCTTTTAAAACTGATTTTGCAACTATGGCGAGCCTTACTTGTGATCATAGTGTTCGTATTGAAGATCCCCGATTGCCAGGGGGAGAGGCTACGGGAAAGGTGGTGGCGTACAAGCTTTGGGTAGATGGCACTACGGGACGCCAAGAAGCAAAAGTCACCCTGGCGTGTACAATTGGCCAAGAAGAAAAGTCACAGGCTTTGATGACAACGTCCTCTGTCCATAAAACGGCGTCGGGTATTTTGTACGGAAAGTATGAGGATCAATCGCCCCAGGGAGGGATTGTTTCTCCGGAGAGTTTGGGGCTAGAGGATTTTGTCCAAGACGTACATGTAAGCTTTCCTGTTAAAGAACAAGAGCAACAATTAAAAGCAGGGTCGCCTTTTACGGAGAAAGAACTGATGGAGCAGATGCGCAAAATGGCCACTAAGATTCGTGTTGAACTCTTGGAAATGACAGGAACAGATGTTCTTGATCATCGGATCCATGTGAAGCCTCTCAATCAATATGCACCGCCCTGTCAAATAAATTTGGGGAGGGCGCCATGAATTTTGATAAGTTTTTCATACAGTCCACCTATCCAGAGGGCTATCAGGCGCCCTCCACCCAGGGGATTTCCTCCGAGTTGCCACTGTTGGCTATGGAGGATCAAGGCATATTACCCGCACTGAATTTTTACATGGAACTTCCTCTAGCACCCCAGGAACTTATCCTCAACTGTACCCTTAAGCCTGTACCGCTTATGCATACTGATATAGGGGTAGCCTTTCAGCATGAACAGCGGGCCTCCGTTGCGGTTGCTTATTACGACCTTGGGAATTTGGACCAGCGCCCTTTGCCAGAAACCACTCGTTGTGCGGTTTGGGAACGGGATGGCATCTTGTGTAGATCCATACAAATAGGCGCGATGGGTGGTGGATTTTATCGTGGGAGTTCCCAGGAGGAAGAGAGGGCTTTTGAAGGATTTGAAGTGGGTCAGTGGAGAGCTCCCCATGGAGTTCTGTATGAAAAGCCCTACAAAACAGTTGAGCGCAATTTTACAGTCCACTTTGGAATGGATGCTCAACGACGGCTTTACATGACGCCTCCTGATCGGGTGAATGCCATTCCAGTTTTTCCCTATGCTGGGTACTTTCGGCCTGGGATGCCCCTTGAAGAAATGGTGCAGCTATATGGGCAAATTCTTCCTGGGGGAAAAGGGCCCGTTGTGAGTGTGACGACGCCCCTAAATTGGCAAGATCGTAATGTGGTACCGGCGCGTGGGGGCACGATTCCCCCATATGATGTGATATTTGTGAC
This sequence comes from Alphaproteobacteria bacterium, assembly GCA_018662925.1. Classification (NCBI taxonomy): domain Bacteria; kingdom Pseudomonadati; phylum Pseudomonadota; class Alphaproteobacteria; species Alphaproteobacteria bacterium. Next base: position 10,933 of record JABJFC010000088.1, read on the forward strand.
GCCGCCCGATGGCTGTGAGCGGATTTCATTGCGGGAAGCCATATATGGGGGGCACGTAAAGTGTTCCATCGAAGCGTTGCAAGACGAAAAGCATCAGGTAATGTTTCGATCGGTGGGCTTTCGGGGTGTTTCTAGTGACTCACATCGGGTTGAGATTGTGTTTTTACGAGTAGAAGAGGAGGGGAGTTCGCAGTGATTTGCAGTTGGTAATGTTTCGATCTGTAGGCATTCGGGGTGTTTCTAGTGACTCGCATCGGGTTGAGATTGTGTTTTTACGGGTAGAAGAGGAGGGGAGTTCACAGTGATTGGGAAATCTATAAAGAGGAGGTTGGACCATAATGAGTGCAAGCGAAATCTATAGAACTTTAGGACGATTAGAAACTCTTATAAAGGGCATTGGAGAGCAGTTGTTTCAGGTGACGACGACTTTGGAACACCTGGATCAGCGGACCAGTCATATAGAGCGCCAGATATATCTCTGGAAAGGCGCTTTGTCCGTTCTGTTGCTTCTTTCCACGACCCTCGGGGCCTTTTTTGGCAAGTTGATGTTTCAATAAGGGGAGTGGAATGGATCCCGCATGGATCCCGCGATGCCAACTCACTCTAGGACTCACCGGCTTAAGACGCCGGTTCGTCTAGAGCTCCTAGGCTCCGGGAAGACGGTGTTTTTATCGTCTTCCAGGCCCCAGCTTCGTCTTCCCGGCCATTAGGAATTATGGGCAAGCCGAAGGCGCGCCCTAGAATTCCTTATGAGCGCGGGATCCAGGAATTAGACTTGTCACGTCGTAGCGTAGGCGAAGACGGATGAGCGCGGGATCCAGGAAAAACCATTCAACATCCAGTTTCTTAACAACCAACCTCACAGTTAAACACCCCTTCATCCACAAAAGGAGACACCTCGGCAATGATCACACTTATTGGCTCCCTTATTGGATTCCTGGGAAGTGCCTTTCCGGATTTCCTCAAGCTATTCCGAGAGCACCATGATCGGAAACACGAACTGGACATCCTGGATCGGCAGATCACGCTTATGGAAAAGGGGCATTCACAGCGTTTGGAGGAAATTCAGACCCTGGGAGACATCCAGGAGGCACAGAGTCTGCATTCCCACGCACGACCAACGGGAGTCCCTTTCATCGATGGGTTGGCGGGGAGTGTGCGTCCTATTATTACCTATGCCTTCTTCCTTTTATATGCCGCCATAAAAGTTGCGCAACTCCTGACGATCCAGCATCTGGCCGATCAATTGACCTGGACCCAAGCTTTGCTTCAAATATGGCACATGGAGGATCAGGCCCTTTTTGCCACGGTCATGTCCTTTTGGTTTGGACAGCGGGCCTTGGCTAAATTTGGCCATAAGTCCAAATGAATCGACTCTCTGCACAAGGTCTGCAATTCATCAAAAGCTTTGAAGGATTTTCTGCCGTTCCCTACCATTGCCCGGGGGGCTATTGGACCATCGGGTACGGTCATGTGATCATAAAAACCGATTCCTTTGACGAGTCAATCACGACCGCAGAAGCCCAATCGCTCCTATACTCTGACATAAAACAGACTGAAAAGGGTGTGCAGCGGTTAGTTCATGTTTCCCTTTCCCAAAAACAGTTCGACGCTCTTGTTTCCTTGACCTTTAACGTGGGAGCAGGCGCGCTGCAGCGATCAACGCTACGTCGCGTCCTCAATGGTGAGGAGCACGGATTGGTTCCCCAAGAGCTCCTTAAATGGATCTGGGCCGGAGGCCGACGCCACCGTGGATTGCTTAAAAGACGAAAACTTGAAGGCGATCTGTATAGAGGGTTGCTTTGAACAGTCTGACAGTCGCGAATTTCTCCCCCTAATCTGCTTTAAACAGACCGGGGGGAGGAATTAGCAACTATCGCGCTGCTAAGTTAGACGCCGTGAGTTACCCTAGTTGATCCGAGGGTGTTTTATTTCAACTACCAAAGTTCTACGTGTTTTGTAATCCTCATGTTTTTAGCATCGCGTACATGTCCGCGATGATTTACCTTGACGCTATAGAATGTGGCCTTATCTCCGATGTGTAAATCGTCTGCCATGTCTGTTTTGTGTACGTGATATGTCCGACCCTTTGCGTCAGCTATAGTTGCAGATCTACCGTACGCGTCAACAAAGGATAATGTACCCTCCATTAAATTCTTGTTGTTTGCTGACGCCTCGGGCACACTGGAAAAGCACATAAATATAACGGCTCCCAATAATGCGAAACCCCTCGGCGTAAATTGTTTGGTCATTTTATCCATAATCTATCCCTCCTGTATTTCTTTGTAGGTTGTATATGTCAAGTTCGTAGCTTGTATATGTTAATTCATAGGCTAAGCTTGATTGTTTCCGCTCAGCAAAAAGTCCACAACTCGCTATCCTTTCTATTCTACAGCTCAAAAGATTAACAAAAGGTTAATTTTGATAAAGAAAGTTTCCCATGATTGGATTAGTTAGTTGGCCTCAATTTCCTTACAGTTAATCGGCCCCAATTTCCCTTCATGATGATCCTCCTTCCGAGTTCATCTTCTCATCGGACAACCAGTTTGTTAACGACTTCGGACATATCATGTGTTTATGACATGACAGCTGAAATTCCTTGACAGGGGCGCCGGAAGCCTTTAAATAACTCTCACGACGAACAAGTAAGTTGCGAGAGAAGATGGCAAAGTCAAATACGATCAATATTAAGCTAGAGAGTACAGCAGGTACTGGTTTCTTTTACGTGAAGAAAAAGAATCCCAGGAATCATCCTGAAAAGATGGTCTTTAAAAAGTATGATCCTGTTGTCCGCAAGCACGTCGAATTCAAAGAAAATAAGATTAAGTAGGCCTTCTGAGTTTTAGGTGGCGAGGCGTCTTGATTCAGGGTGCGATTGTTCTCTGGGCTTTGGCCTTGGTCGTGTCCAAGTTACCCAAAAGTTGTATATCACCCCTAAAATTTCCCTATTTTTATGGCTTGGAAAATGAAGAGAGTTAGATATAATTCTCAGTGGATGGGTGATATATCTTTCCCAACAAGCAATATGTTATAGCCATGCAATATGGATTTTTTCCAATAATTGCCTGCTGTCTAGAGAAATTATAAGATCTAAAATTAAATTAGAAAAACAGTCGGATTTCAAAATGAATATGATAGAGCCAGAGAAACCCTTAACTCCTACCCTCAACAAAATGGGCTACATGTTTAGTGACATCACTGAATATGGGGAAGCTTTTGTAGACTACGCCTCTCAATTGTCTGTCCCGGTTGTTGATATAGCTGCAGCCTATGGTGTTGCAACCAAAAGAGCTCTTAAGAAGGGGGCTCATATGGTATATGCAAATGATATTGATCCCCGCCACCTTGCAATTCTTAAACAAAATGTCCCAGAAAATCATCAACACAGGCTGAAAACATTTGTAGGAAGCTTTCCTGAGGAACTTGATTTCCAGCAAGACTCTATAGGGGCAGTTCTTATTGCAAATGTTTTTCACTATTTGACCGGTCCTCAAATTTCTATGGGGATCACGAGGTTAAAAAGTTGGTTGCAACCTGGAGGAAAAGTTTTTGTCATAACTGGGACGCCCTATACACGCATGTGGGAATCTTATATTCCAGGATTTTATGAAGAGAAAAAGAAAAAATCTCTCTGGCCAGGATGGTTTGGAAATATAGAACAGGATAAGCAAGTTAGAATGAACGACATTCCTTCTTTTATGCATTTTTTTGATATTGAGGTTCTTGAGAGGTGTTTTGTGGAAGAAGGATTTAAAGTTGAAAAAATTGGCTATATAGACCGCAAAGACTGGCCCTCTGATATGCGGCTTGATGGCAGAGAAAGCGTGGGGCTCGTGGGAGTGAAGGTATGAATTAAAAAAAAGATAAAATGATGAAGAAGGGTTCAAAATTGAAAAAATAGACTATATTGGTCGCAAAGACTGGCCGAGAGACATGCGGCTTGTTGGAAGGGAAAGTGTAGGTCTTATATTGGAGTGAAGGTATGACTACTAAAAGAGATAAAATGAAAAAAAAGGTAATTGCTGCCTGCAGTTCAGGCACTTTCCTTGAAATATATGAGTTCAGTCTTTACGGAAATTTTGCAGCTTTATTTTCCAAAATTTTTTTTCCAGACTCTCTGCGTTATAGTTTGCTTTACACGCTAGCAATCTTTTCTGTAGGACTCGTTGCCCGCCCTTTGGGAGCCTTTCTTTTTGGGCATATTGGGGACAGGTTTGGTCGAACCAAGGCTTTAACTTTCTCCATTTTAACAATGACGATAGTTACTTTTTGTATGGGGCTTATGCCAACGTACGAGAATATAGGGTTTTTGGCGCCCTTTCTTCTATTGTTTGGAAGGTTTTTGCAGGGTGTTTCAAGTGGGGGAGAGTATACTGGTGCTGGCATATATCTCATTGAAACCTTTCCCAGTAAGAAGGGGTTGGCAGGTAGCATTGTCTCTTCTTCTGGTATGTTTGGTACTTTAGTTTCAATGATTATTTCCTCTATTTTTCTGACAATGGATAGCTCTGATGGGTGGAGATTTCCCTTTATTGTTGGCGGGATCCTTGGTCTAGGTAGCCTTTATATAAGATTAAAGTTATCCGAAAGTGACGAATATAAAGAGGTAATTGCTCAGAAAAAGATTGTGGAAAATCCCATTAAAAAAATTCTCAGGAAGTACAGACCTGAACTTATAAAAACAATAGTTGTTGGTGGCATGAATGGCGTTTTGACATTCATATTTGTTGTTTACTTCACAACACATCTGAATGAATTTTATGGTTTTAAGTTGAGCACTCTTCTTGCTATGAATGCGTTGGCAGTAGCCTTTTTTATCTTTGCGAGTTTATGGGCAGGAATGCTGTGCAATCGCCGAGATCCAAGAGGGGTTCTCAAAGTAATTTCTATCTCCATATCGCTTTTGTCGATCCCACTTTATTATTTATTATCCAGCAACTCTCTTTCTATGGCCTTGCTGTCTGAGCTTATATTTGCACTCCACGCAGGGGCTTTCTCTGGGGCATGTAATTTATATATGTATAATCAATTCAAGACTCCTGTGCGGTATACAGGAGTCTCATTGGGTTATGGTATAGGAACAGGTATTTTTGGAGGGTTGGCGCCTATTGTTTCTGCCAGCTTGGTGGAATTCACAGGAAACCCAGTTTCTCCTGCTCTCTATATAATCATAGCAGGACTTGTTACAGCCAGGATTTGCAAAAGTAGGTCAAATGTTTCCACTGAATTAGAAAAAAAGGCTGCGTAGCTTTCTCGAATCCAATAAAATTCTATTTTTTGAGATTGTTCAAAAGCAAGAGATCGAAGTTTTTTGGAAGATAATCAAAGTTATCGATAAAGACTTTAATCAAATCCGGTTTATAGGGGCAGTTTGTTTTGCGTTTCAGACTAACAAGGTGTGAGTCAACTGTCCTATGGCTAATTTTAAGAATCTGTGCAGCTTCTTTAACGGTACATCCTCTCGAAAGCAAGAAACCAGATTGAAACTCCCTTGTTGTGATTAAAACATAATTTTGATCAGTTTTAATGGGGATTCCATCTGACCAAAGATTACTCTCAAAGTTTTTGCATGGATCTACTGGAAGATTAGGTTCAATGCTTATTTTATCTCTAAAATGAGCACGTATATCGTTGTTGCTTTCGTCGACAAGAGAAGGTGTCTGAACCTTAAAAAAATTAACAAAGTTTGTGATTATATGCGTATTGTTAAGGTAAAAATTCTTCATATTTTGTGCGTTTACATCTGCACCAAACGACCAAGCTTCTACGGAATTTCCCTTACGTTGGTACACACTAAAACCATTCCATATCACAAAGTCTATGAATAGTTTAGACACAGAATCATTTGGATTATCTGGCCAGAGGTAGTACTCACATTTTTCTTCAACGGCGCTTTGTAAGGGGGCGTGAAAATTCACACCATTGTCATGTATTTTCTCTAGCCTTACTTTAAGCCATTCTTCACTGGTGCTTAGATTGATGTAACTGGAGTCCTCGAAAATACGAAAATATCTAAAAGAAGAAACGCCAGTGTTCTCAAAAAGAGGACGGCACACGTCGTTCAGCTTTGGTAATATCTGACTATTAAACTTGTACGCATTCTCATTACTATAAGGCTTCTCATTACTTTCTGTCATGGGACCACCCTTTCCACATACCATAGACGGAAGTCGCAACCCTTGTCCAGAAAACGACACCCCGATAGTTTTTTATAACCTAAAGTCCCTACCTTTCATAATATTTTCTTTCTAAAAACACAGATAGTTTTTTGTGAGCTTAATCTGAAGCATTGTAGGGGAGTGAGTGCTTTGCTGCGGCGTTATTCTTAAAGATGTTTTTTAAGGGGTTCCCTTTTCAAATAACTCACGTCCGATCAACATTCTTCTGATTTCAGACGTTCCGGCGCCGATTTCGAACAGCTTGGCATCGCGCAGCAGCCTTCCCGTTGGGTATTCATTTATATAGCCATTTCCTCCCAAGCATTGAATTGCCTGTAAGGCCATTTGAGTGGCGTGTTCGGCCGTAAAAAGAAATGCCGCGGCGGCATCTTTGCGACCGATGCGGCCTTGGTCACAGGCATGGGCTACGCTATAGAGATAACTGCGGGCAGCCGATAGATTTGTGTACATGTCTGCGAGCTTCCCTTGCATCAGCTGAAACTCCCCAATTTTCTTGCCAAACTGTTCCCGTTCTTGGACATAGGGGAGGGCGATATCAAGACAAGCCTGCATAATTCCAAGAGGGCCGCCAGAAATAACCACACGCTCAAAATCCAGCCCTGACATGAGGACAGCAACGCCTTTGTTAAGGGTACCGAGGATGTTTTCCTTTGGGACATGACAGTTGTCAAAGACAAGTTCCGATGTATTGGAGCCCCGCATGCCCAGTTTGTCCAACTTTTGGGCCGAGGAAAAGCCTGCCATTGTTTTTTCGACAATAAAGGCTGTAATGCCGTGGGCATCGGCTTTTGGATCTGTTTTAGCATAGACCACGACCACATCTGCATCGGGGCCGTTGGTAATCCACATTTTGGTGCCATTTAAGACAAAGTGATCGTCCTTTTCCTGGGCGGAAAGGCGCATGCTGATCACGTCGGAGCCGGCACCGGTTTCACTCATGGCAAGGGCACCCACATGCTCCCCGCTCAGAAGCTTGGGCAAATTCTTTTTCTTTTGGGCCTCGGTACCATTGAGGACAATTTGGTTGATGCATAAGTTTGAGTGAGCCACATAACTTAGGCCCACCGAGGCCGAGGCTCGGGATATTTCCTCCATGGCAATCACGTGAGCCAGGTACCCAAGGCTGCTCCCCCCATATTCTTCAGGGACTGTAATCCCCATGAGGCCAAGCTTTCCCATCTCAGGCCACAGATCCCGGGGGAAAGCATTTGATTCATCGATTTCGGCGGCCCTGGGTGCAATATGCTTTTGAGCAAAGGATTGCGTCGTATCCCGTAGCATCTGAAGAGTGTCGTCTAGATCGAAGTAGAGCATATGTTTATTCATTCATTTTTGTTTATTGGTGAATTCAGAGATGAAGTGCAACCCCCTGATTGAATAGGAAGACAATATTCTTATTTACATTCTATCCAAAAGCACGGAGGAGGGGAAGACGTGTTTTGGATGTTAGAAAGGGAGATGCTGATAGGCAGGGCTTTCAGGGCGTTCCGAGAAGACGGAGACTCTGGAATCCTTTCAGTCCAAGGAACACGTCCAAAACCGTCTTCCCGGCCATTGGGGAGTAGGCTTGTCACGTCGTAGCGGCCTGTCCGTCGTAGCGTAGCGCAGACGGAAGCGTAGACGGATGAGCGCGGGATCCATAGTGCAGGAATCAGGGAATAGAGCTCTGTCATCTGCTTCCCTGGATCTCGCGATACCAAGTCACTCTAAGCCTCACCGGCTTAAGACGCCGGTTCACCAAGAGTGCCTAGGTTCCGAGAAGACGGCAGTGAGGCTGTTTCTAGGCAGGGTTTTCTGGGCGTTCTGCGAAGACGAGATTGGAGAGGCTGTTAGGCAGGACTTTCACTGCGTTCTGCGAAGACGGGAGTGGAGAGGCTTCTAAGCCCCCCCTTCCTAGGCACCGAGAAGACGGAGATTCTGGAATCCTTGCATTCCAAAGAACACGTCCAAAGTCGTCTTCCCGGCCATTAGGGATTCTTAGCAAGCCGAAGGCGTGCGTTAGAATACCTTATGAGCACGGGATCCAGGAATTAGACTTGTCACGTCGTAGCGGAGCCCAAGAAAGTAGAGCTTAACTAAAATAAAAACAAAGTCGCAAAGCCCAAGAAGGAGGCAAAGCCCAGGACATCGGTGCTGGCGATAAGAAGGGGCCCGCTGGCCACGGCAGGATCAAAGCCCAGGCGGTCGATGATAATGGGCAGGAAGACTCCGGCTAGAGCGGCCCAGAGCATGTTGAAGATCATCGCCCCTGCCAGGACGAAGCCCAAGCCCAAGTCGTCATAATAGAGGATGGCAATGCCGATGAGAATAAGCGCAAAAAAGAGCCCATTTAGGGCCCCGATCAGACTTTCCTTGATAATGGCGCGTTGTGTGTTGGGGCCACGCAGTTCGCGCATGGCAATGGCGCGGACGGTCACAATGAGAACTTGCATGCCGCCATTTCCCCCCATGGTGGCGACAACAGGCATAAGAACCGCTAGGGCCACCATTTTTTCGATGGAGCTTGTAAACTGGGCAATTACTGTGACGGCCAGCATGGTATTGACAAGGCCGATAAAAAGCCACCCGACGCGACGGTAAAAGGTCTCAAAGAAGGGGGCGTGAAAATCTGTATCCGTGACACCAGCCAGTTGGAGGATGTCCTTTTCGGCTTCTTCTTCGATGACTTCTAAGACGTCGTCGGCTGTAATCATTCCCAGGAGGCGCCCTTTACCGTCCACGACGGGGGCCGAGACCAAGGCATAATGGTGGAAGAGATAGGCAACTTCCTCACGATCCATAGTGAGGGGGATGGCCCGGAGATCTTCGTTGTACAGTTGCGTTAGTTTCTTATCTTCATCTGCTTTAATGAGAGTGTTGAGGGAGACAGCTCCTACCAAATGATAGCGCGGATCCACAACGTAAATTTCATAAAAAGATTCGGGGAGATCTGTTCCTTTGCGGAGATATTCGAGGGTTTCCTTGGCCGTCCAAAAGGGAGGGGCCACGACGACCTCCTGTTGCATGAGACGTCCGGCACTTTCTTCCGGGTACGTAAGAACTTGCTCAAAGCTGGCACGTTCTTTGGCGGGAATAGTGTGGAGGACAGCATGTTGTTGGTCGGGCTCCAAATACTCAATGATGGAGAGGGCATCGTCACTGTCCAGCTCGCGAAGGGCTTTGGCCAGTTGTTCGATTCCAATGTACTCGATCACCTCTTCACGAACGCTGTCATCCAGTTCGGGGAGCATTTCGGGGTCTAATGTAGGCCTAAGGAATTTGACGAGCTGTTCGCGGTTGGCTGGTTTAAGGGTTTCGATAAGGTCGGCTAAGTCGGCGGCATGGAGAGGCTCGACCAGCTTTTTGATAGCTTTTTTGTCTTCTTTCTCAAGAGACTTCTTAATGGCCTGAATAAGATGTGATGAAATTGTGTCCAGCATGGGGGTGTCTGCGCCCATATCCGAGGCAGCAGAGTGATCCGTCCGGGGGATATGCTCGTTTTTATCCTTTGGATCGATCGGTTTCATGCCGTCAGGTCCTTTTTTAATTATTTTTATCTTAAATCAGATAATAACAAAGTTTTATGGTGCGGTCGAGAAGACTCGAACTTCCACGGGATTATCTCCCACAGCGACCTCAACGCTGCGCGTCTACCAATTCCGCCACGACCGCGTATTTAAATGACTAAAGGTTAATCATTAAACCTGCACGTGGGCAATATCAAATCTTGGGCACTTGATCAAGTCCCTAAAGGCGGTCATAAAGGGGAAAGTCCAAAATTGAGAGAATATTTCGTGGATTCTATTGAGTGGCGTTTTGATAAGGAATTGATTCCCTATGAGCAGGCTGTTGCCTTTATGGAGAGGCGTGCTCTGGCCATTCGAAATGGAATTGAACCAGAGTTAGTATGGTTTCTAGAGCATCCTCCCCTCTATACGTGCGGGGCCAGTGGTAATATGGCAGATGTCCTTAATAGGAGAGGTGCTAGTGGTAAAATGGCAGATGTCTTAAATAGGGGCGGTACTGGGGATAAATCAGAAGATGCTTCAGGGGCAAGCGATTTGACCAGCAATGTCCTTAAGGCTGAACCAATTCCGGTCTATGAATCTCGTCGTGGGGGAAAAGTCACCTATCATGGCCCGGGCCAGCGTGTTGTATACGTTCTGTTGGACCTGAAAAAGCGCAGTCAAGCCATAGGTGGTTCCACGAATGGCGACGTGAGAGCCTATGTAAAGGCCCTAGAGCAGTGGATCATTAATAGCTTGGCTCAGTTTGACATATGGGGCCAGCGACGTGCTGACAGAATTGGCATCTGGGTGGAGGAGGGGAGGCCAAAGGTTGGAGATCAATCTGAACCAGCGAAATTCACGACTGAAAATAAAATCGCTGCCATTGGGGTGCGCATTCAAAAATGGGTGAGTTCCCACGGCATTGCCATTAATGTGAATCCCGATTTGGAGGCTTTCAAAGGCATTATTCCCTGTGGCATCCAAGACCATGGTGTCACTTCTTTGCAAAAAATGGGAGTGAATTTAGGTATGGATGAGGTGGACAGAGTGTTAAGAGGGGAGTTTGAAAAGGTTTTCGGGATTGGCTGAGAGTTATTGGTTATAAGGGGTTGGTGAGTCCTTTGAACTCTAGATCCCAACTCACTCTTTAACTCACTAGCGTAAGTCACTGGTTTGTCTAGAGTTCGTAGGTTCCGGAAAGACGGCTGTAGGGTTTATCTACATTTGCAGTCTCTTTTATAAAACTGCAACCAGCAAGCTAGGTGTATTCCTTCATCAGCTAATTCTTCAATTTAATAAAGCACAACATTATTAATAAACGGGACGCTTTTGAGTAGTTTAAAAACGCTTTCCATGGATAAAGTATGATCAATTATGGGGGCTCCACAGTACGTTATGTATTTTTGCGTAAATTTAAGTTCATCGATTGGTGTTGTATCCTTATCAGTAAGAGTGACGGAAGAACCATCACGCGTATAGGATAGCTTATGATCCTCAAGCTCAAAAGTTATGATATTTTGTGTTGCATAACCTGTGCTTGAAAAAAGCACAGAAAAACAAATAACCCATGCATATAAGAAAAGTTTTTGTTTCATTGGGACCCCATTATTTCATCGCGAGAATTAGAGAACTCGACCCAAATATTTCCACTATACAATGTGACAACTAATTTTTTCATAATACGAAATGCCTTAATTTAATAATTCGAAATAAGTACAATCTAATTGCATAAAAATCAAGGATGGCGTGAGAAATCGTTGGAACTGGGTGAGGCCCCGCCGCTCTTACGAGGGTGTTATGTCTACATCATAATTGTGTCATGCCAGAACCTTTAGGCACTCTAGGCGAATCGGCGTCTTAAGCCGGAGAGGCCTAGAAAGCGAGGTCTAGCCATGCGCAGAGTGACGTCTTCCCGGAGCCTAGGAACTCTAGGCGAATCGGTCACGGCATCTAGAAAGTATAAAATCACGTCGTAGCGTAGCGAAGACGGATAAGCCGGTGAGTCCTAGAGTGAGTTGGCATCGTGGGATCCATAGTGCAGGAATTAAAAAGTATAAATCTGGATCCCGCGCTCATAAGAAATTCTAAGGCGCGCCTCCGGCTTACCAAGAATTCCTAATGGCCGGGAAGACGAAGCTGGGGCCTGGATCCCGCGCTCATCCGTCTTCGCTTCGCTACGACGAGACAAGACTAATTCCTAATGGCCGGGAGGACGAAGCTGGGGCCTGGAAGACGATAAAAACGCCGTCATCCCGGAGCCTAGGAACTCTAAACGAACCGGCGTCTTAAGCCGGAGAGTTATAGAGTGAGTTGGCATCGCGGGATCCATAGTGCATGAATCAGAGTGACTTTGTATCTGCTATCCTTGACGGAAGCGGCTTGTCCCGTCATAGCGGACTCGTCACGTCATAGCGGACTTGTCACGCCATAGCGGCCTGTCCGCCATAGCGCAGCGTAGGCGGAAGCGAAGACGGAAACGGACTCGTCACGTCGTAGCGAAGCGTAGACGGAAGACGGAAACAGAAAAAAAGCAGCTGATTTTTTAAATACTCTCCTGTATAAGGATCTTAGGGTTATAAAACACGGATAAAGAATGACAACCTCACCTAAAAAGAAAGCGCCCATACGGCAGGAAAAGAAAGAGCCGACGCGGCGAGATTTCCTCACTCTTACGGCAACGGCCATGGGGGGCTTGGGGGTTGCTGCAATGGCGTGGCCCTTTATTAATAGTATGAATCCGGCCGCGGATGTATTGGCTCAGGCCGTTATTGAGATCGATTTATCCTCCATCGAGCCGGGCCAGGCAATAACAGCAGTCTGGCAGGAAAAGCCCGTGTTTATCCGTCACCGTACACCCGTGGAAATTAAAGAAGCCGAAACCGTAGATATGGCCTTGTTGCCTGATCCCGAGACAGATCAGAAACGGGTCATAGATTCTCAGTGGATCGTGGTCGTTGGCATCTGTACCCATTTGGGCTGTATTCCCTTGGGGCAAAAATCTGGCGATCCCAAAGGAAACTATGGAGGTTGGTTCTGCCCTTGCCATGGATCGGCCTATGATACCTCCGGGAGAATACGCCAGGGACCAGCGCCAACGAATTTGGCCGTGCCACCTTATGAGTTTTTAACATCGACGCAGATTCGCATTGGGAAGGAAGTTTAAGAATGGCAAAGCAACCTATTCATACCCGATTAGTGAAATGGATCGATTATCGTTTGCCAGTTTTCACATTCCTTTCCCACGCGTTGGAAAAGTATCCTACGCCCCGAAATTTGAACTATCTGTGGAGTTTTGGATCCCTGGCCGGCATTATTTTAGTCTTGATGATGGCGACGGGGATTTTTCTGGCCATGCATTATGATCCCAATGCCCAGTACGCTTTTTCCAGTGTGGAACACATTATGCGAGATGTGAACTATGGATGGCTCATTCGGTATCTTCATATGAATGGGGCCAGCCTCTTTTTCATTGTTGTCTATATCCACATGCTTCGAGGGCTTTACTATGGTTCCTATAAAAAACCTCGAGAACTTTTATGGATCATGGGTGTGGTTATATTCCTTATTATGATGGCGACAGCCTTTATGGGGTATGTGTTGCCTTGGGGGCAGATGAGTTTTTGGGGCGCGACAGTGATTACCAATCTGTTTTCTGCGATTCCCATTATTGGAGAAAGCATTGTTTCTTGGCTTTGGGGCGGATTTGCCGTTGGTGGTCCCACTTTAAACCGTTTTTATGCACTCCATTATCTTTTTCCTTTCCTTATAGTGGCCATCGTAGGGTTGCATTTGATTGCGCTCCACCAGCATCGATCCAATAATCCTATTGGGATTGAACCAACCAAGCCCAAAGATTGCGTTCCCTTTCATCCTTTTTATACCATCAAGGACCTATTCTGTTTGGGCGTATTCGCCCTCGTTCTGTCAGCCTTTATCTTTTTTATGCCCAATTTCTTTGGTGAGGCCGTCAATTATGATCCGGCAAATCCACTCGTTACGCCGGCTCATATTGTTCCCGAATGGTACTTTTTGCCGTACTACGCAATCCTACGAGCTGTGCCCAGCAAACTTGGCGGTGTCGTGCTTATGTTTGCATCCGTATTTGTCCTTTTTGTCGTTCCTTGGCTTGATACTTGTAAAGTAAAGAGTGCTCGCTATCGGCCTCTTTATAGGATCGTTTTTTGGACTTTTTTGGCGGACTGTATTGTCCTGGGTTGGGTTGGGGCAAATCCACCAGAAGGCTATTTTATCCTTATAGGAAGGCTTGCGACCGTCTATTATTTTGCTTTCTTCGTTCTGTTTATGCCTCTCTTGGGAAAGTTTGAAAGAACGCTTCCGGTTCCCGAATCCTTTGATGCGGCCAAGAGGTGCCGTCTATGAAGCGTTTCTCAGGAATTTTAATCGCTATCGGGATTTTTGCTTCCTTTGGAGTAGGGGCTATGGAAGATGTGAGAGCCCCCTTACAGCGCGAATGGTCATTTGCGGGTCCTTTTGGGACATTCGATAGGGGACAACTCCAACGAGGCTTTCAGGTGTATAAGGAAGTATGCGCTGCTTGCCATGGCCTTAACTATATCAGTTATCGGAACTTGATAGATTTGGGTTTTTCTCCCACGGAGATAAAAGCCATTGCGGCTGAATATACGGTCAAAGATGGTCCCAACGATCTGGGCGAGTTTTATGAACGCCCAGGAAGGCCGACCGATAGGTTCTTTAGGCCTTTTGACAATGATCAAGCTGCACGTGCTGCAAATAATGGGGCCCTTCCTGTAGATCTTTCTCTTGTTGTAAAAGCGCGGGAAAATGGCTCTGATTATGTGTACTCCCTTTTAACGGGATATGAAAATCCGCCCCCGGGGAAAGAATTGCCGCCGGGACGCTTTTATAATCCCTATTTTCCTGGCGGTGAAATATCTATGACGCCACCATTACATGCTGACCTTGTGTCGTTTTCAGATGGAACGCGTGCCTCTGTGGATCAAATGGCAACCGATGTTACGGTGTTCCTTACCTGGGCATCAGAGCCTACCATGGAGCAACGAAAGAAGATGGGTGTGACCACTATCATCTATCTCTTTTTCTTTACCTTCATCCTCTATCTACTTATGAAGCGCATCTGGCGCCGTGTGGACGGGTAACTATAAATACTACTGCTTTATATACGTACTTATTATTTCATAATCCTTCCTGGGCCCCTTCACATGCCAGCACATTTTTAGTTGAGTATGAGAGAGACAGGTGAAGCTTCCCTGATAAATATCTTGGTTGCACTTATGTTCTGTAAGGCAGGGCCCTTTTTCCAGACAAAGCTCATGAAAAAATCGGCCATCGGTGAATAATATATCTGCTGTACTGATTGTGTTGAATTTATAAGTGTACGACTGAAAAAAGTCGTTTTCAAATTGTGGTCCGATACCTTTTCCTTCCTCATTATAAATGAGAATTGGAAAATCTCCTTCATAGGAAGCAATTCCCTTTAGAGAAAATGTCTTCTCATCTCTAAAATCCGTGACAGATCGTGCTAAAGTCCACTGTCCTCTTAGAAAACTAAAGAGATTAGTCGTTGAATAGGTCATTTCTTTAGTTTCCAGAGTTACACATACATTACCCTATTCTTAGTACTCCCAATGGATGCAAAAATAAAGCTATTGAAGAGAGATAGGACTGGTATTCCTAAAGAGCAACACAGGAATGACGAAAAAGCAGTACCGTAAAAAACACCTATATGACTGGGCTAGATTATTACACATAAATAACTCATTGAAACAATTGATAAATCTGAGAGCATTTTTCACTTTGACATTTTAGAATTTCTGCTATGATTTTTTTAAATGCAAAAAATAAAGATTTCTAAAAGAATATATCTGAAGAAATACAATATAAATATTTTGGGGGAATGAAAATGAAAGAAGTATGTTTTGCGAATGATTCAGGACAAAGCTTGAGCTCGCATTCAGGAAATTTTATAACCAGAAATGGGGTTTCTAGATTTATACATAGCACTTATGACAGTATTCAGAAGTGGAGTAACAGGTATCCCAGAGAAAACACGGATCAGAGATTTTTCATCGGTTCATACTTTACAGATGATGAAGAGCTTTGGATGAATCCAGACAGTTATTGAACTTGCCTGCAATGATTGTTTCTTGCCCCCGTATGGGGGCTTTTTTTTTGCGTCTTCTCTCTTAAAAATCCTATTTTCTTCGAATCAATTGAAACATTTTGACAATAGCTTAGGGCTTTTTCATACTGTAATTTCAACGATTGTTTTTTAATTCTTATGCAATTAATTTAGATGTTAGAAAAAAGTCGTTTAAAGGGTGTGGCTAATGATTGTTTCTCCAAAGTCGAATCAATCGACAATGGATTTTGTAAAATCTGTCGGCGGGCAGCTAAAGGAAGTTTGTGCGCCACTGTATGAAAGCTTAAACTTCAAGCATTTTGCCCATCTTAGGTACTATCGGGATGGGAGATACTTCCATCTCTGTGATAATTTAAAATGGGTTCAGACTCGATTTGAGAATAGCCTCAATTTAAATGTAACGTGCCGAAGTGGGGGTAAAAATATATTAAAGCCAGGATGGCAAGTTTTTCAGTGGTCTGGGGAACCCACAAATCCCTTGCATGCAACTCTATATGATATGGATATTTGGAATGGCTGTACGGTTTACAATGTTCTTCCAGAATATATTGAAGTTTGGGGATTTGGTTCCAAGAGAGAAGATGTTCAAAAGGTGAATTTTTATTTAAATGAGATGGAGTTGCTAAAGAGGTTTACGTTATATTTCAAGAGTAAGACAGAAAAATTGATTAATACAACGAATCCCCAGCACTTTTTTCAAGATCCAAGTTTAAAATCTCTCTTTGATATCTCTACTGGGATAGAGGAGAAGAGAAGTACTTTTTTAGGCAATACGGATATTGCGAAATATATATATGACGAAAATGTTTCTTTTTCCAAACAAGAGCACATGTCAATGGCAAACCAAAACTGAGCCATGTGGCGGAGTAAAAGTGAGCCACTTCAGAGCTAAAGAGAGGGGGGTGAATTCACCCCCCTCTCTTTAGCAATCAAACTTTTTTATTGACCTTCTTTTTGCTAGCAGTTAACC
>JABJFC010000089.1 GCA_018662925.1 Alphaproteobacteria bacterium
CCTTCTGTTGTTGAGATTAGTTTGGCTTTTTATCTTTCCTTATTAAACCCCAATAACAGGAGGACCTGGTATTTTTGTCTGGTTTGTCGCTTCTTAAAGACAACAAAAATTAACTCACTCACCTAATTTTGCAATTTGCTCATGGTGATGTCATATTTTTTAACATCTTCATGCTAACTTGAGAAACTCACTTGTTCTTTGCAAGCATCATAAGCTGTGCAGCGTTTTTTATGAATTCAAACTATTTTTCAGAAAGCCCCTCAGTCCTATTTTTTCTTGCCTTCTTCACGTACAAAAAGCTATTATAAAATAAAAAAGGGAGAAGGACATATGTTGTTTGGTGGTGGTAAGTTGAAACGCGTCTTTTTATTAGCAGTAGTTGTTCTTTTAAGTGCCTTTTTTATAAGAGAATACGTGCAGGCTTCCCCAAAGAAGCAAGCTCGAACTTCTGAACAATCACAAATACAAGAATTGCCGGAAATCATTGTTGGATCACCCGATGCACCTGTAACGATCATTGAGTATTCCTCTCTTACTTGTGGTCATTGTGCCATATTTCATACAGAAGTTTTGCCAAAACTTCATAAAAAATTCATAAAAACGGGACGGGTGAGGATACTGGTTCGGGACTTTCCTTTGGACCCCATTGCCTTGCGAGGCTCTCAAATTGCTTGGGGGCGCGGCGCCAAACATTACATAGAAACCCTTGAAACCATCTTCGAAGAACAAGAGGAATGGCTATATAATTCAGAAGATATGGTTAGTTCCCTAGACAAGGTAGCACGTACTTGTGGTCTAACCCAGGCAGACGTTGATAGATGCACAAATGATCTAACTCTCATGAATGGGATCCTGAAAAAACGCCTCGATGGAAACAATACGTATACTATTTCCGGGACGCCCACTTTTATAATCAATGGTAAAGAACACACCGGTGCTCTTTCGGAAGCTAGCTTTGTAAAAGCCATTATAGAAGCTGAGAAAGCAGAAAAGGCCAATTCCTAGGGAAAATCTAGCACATAATGTCTGATTCGAAACAAGACGATCTGGATAAAAGAATCAATAAGGCCAAAAAGGCCGCACAGTCCCCATCTACTAAGCAAGAAGACAGCACTTTCTACGGAAAAAGCTTTCGCGTAGGGACTGATTTAGTTGCGGGCGTTTTTGTGGGCGTCATTATTGGCCTCATGGTTGATCACTTTTTCGGAACATCCCCTTGGGGATTGATTGGGTTTTTCATCCTTGGATCCTTGGCAGGATTTTTAAACATGTATCGCACCCTCTTTCATAATTCGGGTTTTTTTGTTGGCTTAGAGCGTTCGACAAAGTATGATGACCCCACAGAAAACAACCAATCTGAAAAGCCCGACGAAAAAAAATGACCATAGCTTCTCCGCTCCATCAATTTGAATTGGTCCCCATCGTCTCTCTCAAAATGGGAAATGTGGATTTATCCTTTACGAATTCGTCATTCTTTATGATCTTAAGTACTTTTCTTATTAGTGTGTTTCTTATTTTGAGCATGCAAAAAAAGGCCATTATCCCGGGACGTTGGCAATCTTTAGCCGAAGTTTCTTATGAGTTTATTGCCAATATGGCTCGTGAAAATATTGGCCTTGATGGGCGAAAGTACTTTCCATTCGTGTTCTCTCTCTTCATGTTTCTCCTTTTTGGAAACATGCTCGGAATGATTCC
This sequence comes from Alphaproteobacteria bacterium, assembly GCA_018662925.1. Lineage (NCBI taxonomy): Bacteria > Pseudomonadati > Pseudomonadota > Alphaproteobacteria > Alphaproteobacteria bacterium. The sequence goes on from JABJFC010000089.1 coordinate 1,696, forward strand.
CTATTCTTATACTTTCACCAGCCAAATCATTGTAACTTTTGGCCTAGCCATGATGGTATTTGTCTTAGTGACATTGATAGGAATTGCTAAACACGGCCTAAGATTTTTATTATTTTTCGTGCCCAAGGGGGTGCCTGTTTTCTTACTTCCATTGATCATCCCCATAGAAATTATTTCCTATCTATCGAGACCCGTCAGCCTCTCCGTTCGCTTGTTCGCTAATATGATGGCCGGACACACAATGTTGAAAGTATTCGCGGGATTTACAGTGATGCTGGGGGTGTATGGAATTGCCCCACTTGCCATCAACGTGGCCCTGACAGCTTTTGAAATTATGGTAGCCGCCTTGCAAGCGTATGTTTTCACTATTTTAACTTGCCTTTACCTAAACGATGCGCTTCATTTACACTAGTTAACCAACGAGAAAAGAAAGGAATGATAATGGATCTTCAATCGGCTAAAATGATAGGTGCAGGACTTGCAGTCGTTGCGCTTCTTGGCGTCGGGATGGGAATAGGAAATATTTTCGCCAGCCTTATCCAAGCCATCGGACGCAACCCTTCGGTGCAAAAGCAAGTGTTTCCCATTGGGCTCCTTGGATTTGCTTTGACGGAAGCTGTCGCACTTTTTGCCCTTTTGATCGCCTTTTTAATTCTCTTTCTCTAAACAAATTCATGCGTTAAATCAGAGATATTGATGTGCCACAGCTAGATTTAAGCACTTATCCTTCCCAACTTTTTTGGTTAGGCATCAGCTTCCTGCTTTTGTATATAACCCTAAATCGTTATGTCCTGCCACGAATGGGAGAGGTATTCCAAAGCAGAACGAAACGTATTGAATCCGCCTTGAATCGAGCCTCTTCCTTTAAGGAAGAGGTGTATGCTATTGAGGCGGAAATGTCTCAAAAACTGGACACTGCAAGAGAGGAAGCCCGAAAAATGGTTGAAAGTGCTCTTATTGAAACAGGGGATCTTTTGTCAGAAAAAAGACGCGAATTCCATCACGTGTTTCTGGAAAGAGAAAAAGTTGCTGAGAAAAAAACACAAGAAGGGTATGAAAGCGCACTTAAAGACATGAAAAGCATTGCTCATGGGTTAACACTAGCCATTACATCCCGTTTTCTTGATACGCCCCCCACAGACACCCTCATTGACACGTCAGTCCAAGAAGCCCTTGCTCAACAGACGGATAAAAAGAAACACGCATGACAGTCCTTTCAACTCCAACCTTTTGGGTTATGGTCTCCTTTTTACTTTTTATTGTTTTTGCTGGGCGCCATATGTGGAAAATTATATCAAAGTCACTAGATGATCACTCTCAGAAGATTAAAGGTCAGCTTGAGCAAGCTACCTCTCTTCGGGAAGAAGCCCAAGCGCTCCTCAACCAACGTAGACGAGACCTTGCTGAAACAAATCATCACATTGATGATATTCTTAATAATGCCAAGAAAGAGTCAGAAATTCTTAAAGACAAATCTAGAGGAGATATTGAGCATGTCTTTGCTCATCAGGAAAAAAGCACTCTTTCTCGCATCTCTCAAATGGAAGAGCAGGCCCTTCTACATTTGCGGAAAGCTGCTGCAGATATCATTGTTGATGCCTCAAAAGATGTTTTTACAACAGCAATCGCTGGGAAAAAAGTCGATCCACTAGTAGAACAAACGCTCAAAGACTTTCCGAAAAAGATTTCCCTATAATCCAGTCTTCTTATGCAATCTATGAGTGTACATACAATAATGGGGTGCAAAGCACCCCTTCTCGTCACCACTCAACTAGAAAACTTTTGCTAAGCAGCTTTCTTTAAGAAAGTCTCTACCTTTGCAGCAGCAGAATTCTCTTCAATCCCCTCAACCGCAGCCAATTCGCGTGTAAGACGCTCCAAAGCTGATTGATAAATCTGACGTTCGCTGTAAGATTGCTCCTGGTTCTTTGAGGAACGATGAAGATCACGAACAACTTCTGCAATAGAGCCGGGAACACCAGAATTAATCTTGGCTTCGTACTCTTGGGCACGCCTGCTCCACATAAGTTTGCGAATTTTAGCATTTCCCTTTAGGGTTTTAAGAGCTGTTTCCATCTCAGGAAGGGAACTTAGTTTACGGAGACCAGCTGAATCAGCCTTCTTAACAGGGAGTCTCAAAGTCATACGATCATGTGTAAATTTGATGACGTAAACTTGGAGTTCGTAACCCGCAATATTTTGAGTTTCTACATCCTCAATTCGGCCAACACCGTGTACTGGATATACAACAATATCGCCCTTAGTAAAAAAGGTAATTTTCGACATATCTATTCTTTCAACGGATATTTATAAAACCACAAAGTCTAACATAACTCGCCTTGTCCAAAATCTCTCTCGCAAGGCTCAATAAGTTCATCACTTATATACAACCCTGTATATCATCTTTTTCGTCCAAAAGATAGGAAAACTTTTATAAGAAAATACTGTTTATCATCAAACGATTATTTGGGTGATATTTTTAAAACCCAGTAAAGAAGGGACTTTGCGACATATTACGGTAACAAAGAAAAAAACTTTTTACTCTTAATCCATTGAATCTATTGAGAAAATGGAGCGGGCGAAGGGATTTGAACCCTCGACCCCAACCTTGGCAAGGTTGTGCTCTACCCCTGAGCTACACCCGCTTATAAGCACTTTAAAATGCTTAAAAACCATCTATCAACGGGCATGATACCCATTAACTTATGGGATGCAAGAGGAAAAAAAATTAAGTTTCTAATAAAAAGTATCAGACGGCCTATAAGCCGGGTTCTGTCTTCCATAGAATGGAAGGATGGCCATTCATCTAGGACGATAGTTACCCATCGCCTCGTGCAACCTACCCGAGATCCTCGTGCGAGAAGGCACGATTAAGCCGAAGCTTAAGGAGATCTCTGCTTGGTCTTGCTCCGAATGGGGTTTACCCTGCCACCTCTGTTACCAGAGGCGCGGTGCGCTCTTACCGCACCCTTTCACCCTTACCAAGAGAGTCGCCTCTCTGGCGGTTTACTTTCTGCGGCACTTTCCCTAGGGTCGCCCCCGCCGGGCGTTACCCGGCATCCTCTTCCCGTGGAGCCCGGACTTTCCTCACCTTGGCCCACAATGGAACCAAAGCGCAACCATCCGGCCGTCTGATATGGCTAAGTTAGGATAAAAAATTGAAAATCTCAAGTTTTGAGTTTTAATAAAGCCTGCAAAAGCCCAAAAGTCTCTTTATTCATGGCCTCTGACATCTGGGAAGGACAGAATCTGCTATGAAAGGCCTTCATCACCTGATCTGTTTGCAAGTCTTCCCTTCCCGTTAGAGAAACTTTGTATCCGAACTGCGCCAACCCCTGCTGGACCTGATGAATCGTAAACTCTTCAGATGAACTTGCCCCCGCAGGCCATAAACCAATTCCAGCCGCCGCAAACCTCTTCCAGTCAAAAAAGGGCCCAGGATCCACTTTACGATCCGGAGCAATATCCGAATGACCAACGACATACGCGTTAGGAATCACGTATCGCCCCTGAAGCTCCTGGCAAAGCGCAATCAATACTTCCATTTGTTTGTTAGTAAATGGTCGATCACCTAAATTATCCAACTCAATGCCAATGGAATAGTCATTAATGCCTTCACGACCATCCCAAAAACTAGCCCCCGCATGCCAGGCACGCATTTCTTCGGGAACCAGGGAAAAAACGGTTCCATCCTCGCCAATCACATAATGGGCACTTACTTTGTCCTGAGATGAACAGAGACGCGCGAGAGCAGCCTTTAAGGGAATCTCAGTATAGTGAACCACAATCATGTCTATTGGGGTCCCCTGAGGGCGTTTGTTGAAGTTAGGAGACGGATAGGAGAAATTTACATCCATCACTATTCAACTAATACAATTGGGGATGCCAGGTTAATAATACCTCCGGCTTCCAAGGAAACGGCCGCACCCGCAGCTATGTTACAAGCAGCCCCTGTTTCTAGGGTAATGGCTGCCCCTGAACTGATACTTACGTCGGCACCGGCTTCAGCGGTTACAGCCGCTCCTGCCGAAATGGACACATCAGCACCGGCCTCTGCTGTTACAGCTGCAGCCGCACTGATGGAAATATCCGCCCCCGCATCCAGGGTAATTTCAGCCGCTGCCTCTACATTTACTCCTTCTCCCGCAGCCGCATTGATGGCGCCGCCGGCATCAGCTTCAATGACACCTCCCGCTGCTAAACTCATATCACCCCCAGCCGTGGCATCCATGGCCCCTCCGGCTTCCATGCTAATATCCTCTCCTGCGGTGATATTGATCGTTCCAGTCACTTCAATTGACAGATTACCACCTATGGTAAGCACATAATTTTTCGATACAGTAGAAGTATCGTTTCCTTGAATTGTCGTGGTCCTGTTGCCATCGGAAAGAGTCTTGGTCAAATTCCCTTTGGCCATGGTGATCTCTTGATTTCCCTTGGTCATCGTCAATGTCTTGTTACCTTCGGTCAGGGTCTTGCTTTCATTCCCTTTGGTCATGGTCAATGACTTGTTGCCCTCGGTCAGCGTCTTACTTTCATTCCCTTTCGTAAGGGTTGTTTTTAAATTCCCTTTCGTTAGAAGGAGTGTATCGTTCCCTTCCCCACTACCCTGGGCTGAAAGCTCAGTCTTGCGGCTCCCTTCCTTAATGGTTGTCGTACAGTTTCCCTTTTCAATGGTGGTTGTGCGATCTTGAATAATATCGATGTTCATGTCCTTCTGGGCATGCATGTAGTATTCTTCTTTGCCCTTTTTATCTTCAAACCGCATCTCGTTGAAGCCCTTCCCCCCCTTGGAGGTATTACTCTTGATCGTACTTTTCGTAGGATCAGATGGAAGATAGGGAGGCAAATCTTGCCCATTGTAGACAGACCCAGTTACCAAAGGACGATCGGGATCTCCATTTAAGAAACTCACAACCACTTCCTGGCCAATACGCGGCGTATAAAGCATCCCCCATTTACCGCCAGCCCACCCTTGAGCCACGCGGACCCAACAAGAACTCGTCTCATTATCCTTCCCCAATCGATCCCAGTGGAATTTGACTTTAATCTGTCCATATTTATTGGTCCAAATCTCTTCTCCAGACTTTCCCGTCACAAGCGCAGTTTGAGAACCATATACCTTAGGAATGGGCGTTGCCAGTTGTGGGCAATAGGGCGTCTTTGCTGGAAAAGCAGTATACTCGTTCGAATAAATATAGGATTCTGAATCTGCATCATAGGATGCTTTGTGCGTCACGCTCAAAAGGACGTACGTTGTATTGGCATCCCGGCGCTTGTGACCTTTTAAGCTAAACTGATGCCCTGCCGTAAAGAAAGGCACCGTCGATTTTCCCCCAACAATATATTCGGGCCACTCTGTTGATTCGATCCTAACTTTCGTAAATCCCTCACCCGCGTTATGCTTTTGATAACCTCCAGGATAATGATATACATCACCCCCTAAACCCTTCCCTACAGAATTAGCCAAAAGGCTCGTTTTAGGGGTTTCAAAATTATAATCATTTAACGAGTATTTTTTCGGAACAACTTGGTGCTGCAGATCACAACTTAGGACAGTGTTAAAAGGAGGAAGTCCCTTACCATATTGGTATAGAAAATTTTTATCACTCCCAGGAACCTTTGGATGACCATCGATACTATCCCCCATGGTCAATGTATGACGCCCATTTGCAAAAGAGAAAAAATAGTATATTCCCTCTGCTTCCATGAGCCTTGAAACATAATTGAAGGCACTTTCATTATACTGCACACAAAACTCCCGCATGTCTTTCCCACGGGATGTCGTACTATCTTTGACAGAGCTCACCTTGTGTTCCTCAAGAACTTCCTTAATAATTGAGATGGTTTGCTTATTTTGAAAAATCCGGCAATCACTATTAAATTGCGACACCCAGAATTCAGGATACAATTTCGCTCGATAATTTGTAACGCCCTTATCCTTCCCTTCGGCTCCAAAGGTCGTCTCTTGGATAAACTCTCCAATAATCCCGCTTATGTATCTTTTCTCAGACTTGAACGACATGGTAATAGTCGCTGTCTTTCCTAAAACAGACTCCACTTTTAAATTGGATGAAAAAGAGTACATTTCCAAATCGAAACAAAAAGGCTGAGAAATACTTTCCGTACCCTCGAGCTTTGTTAGAATCAACTCATCTTCCCCTAGGGGAGTGTGAAGGGAAATGTATATATTCTTTTCTGTTCTGAGTAGCCCCGGCGCCATTAGAAAGTCTTATCCTTGGTTTTTAAGTGTTTTTTCAGGCAATGTTTCTAGGAAAGTGTATCCAAACTCCCCCTCTTCCGAAAGAGAAATATGCACATGAGCAAATTTCTTGTCCTTCGCTAATCGGTCTAAAATTTTCGCAGAAAGAGCCGGCAAAACATTATGAGTTAAGATAAAGTCAATGTTTCTGGCGCCAGATTCAACTTCAGTACATCTACTGGCAATGGCCAAAATAACATTCTCATCATAGGTTAAACTGGCACTATGACTTTCTTGAAAGCGATTCTGAAGCCGGTTTAGTTTTAGAGTCACAATTTTCTGGATCTGATCATCGCCAAGCGGCACATATGGCACGACCACTAGTCGACCCAAAAAAGCAGGCTTAAAGTGCTTTAAAAGTTCTGGACGCACGCACGCCATAAGAGATTCCGAACTGGGAACCTCCCCACTTTTAACACTAGAGAAAATCTCCTCTGATCCAAGGTTAGATGTCAAAATAATGAGAGTATTCTTGAAATCAATTTCAATACCTTCTCCGTCTTCCATGACACCTTTGTCGAAAACTTGATAGAATAGTTCCATTACATCTGGATGAGCTTTTTCGATTTCATCCAATAAAACAACAGAGTATGGATTTCGTCTCACAGCTTCGGTCAAGGTTCCTCCTTGACCAAAACCGATATAGCCAGGAGGAGATCCTTTTAAGGATGAAACCGTATAGGGCTCCTGATATTCAGACATATTTAACGTAATTAGATTCCGTTCTCCGCCGTAAAGTATATCTGCAAGAGTTAACGCCGTTTCGGTTTTCCCGACACCACTCGGCCCCACTAAAAGAAATGTCCCAACCGGTTTGTGGCTCTCATCCAAATTAGCATAATATGTTTGAACACGCTTTGCAATTGTCTCAAGAGCGTAAGGCTGACCAACAAGACGCTCCTCCATTCTATCCTTCAAGGTCAAAATGGTGTCCATTTCATTCTGCAACATTTTCCCAACGGGAATACCTGTCCATCCCGCTATGACAGAGGCAATGGCATTGCGATCCACACATACGGGGACTAAGGGAAGTTCGTCTCTAAGGTCGTGAAGCTCACTTTCAAGTTGCTCCAAAGCCTGCAAATCAACAGATTCTGACTTTTTAGACCCAATTTTCTCCTGCAATGCCAAAATTTCTTTCACCAAGGAAAGCTCTTGGTGCCACTGTTTCTCTTTCTGGGACTGCAATTCAACCACATGGGCACACCGCTGATTGAGATCATTCAATCGTTCTTTATGTTCTGCCCCCAGGCTTGACTCTCGTTCCAAAAGGGTAATTTCAGACTGTAAGTTCTCTTCTTCCCGTCTAAGGGCTTCTAAAGTTTCCGGCGTGGATGTTTGAGCGAGGGCAACCCGTGCACACGCAGTATCTAGAACACTCACTGCTTTATCAGGAAGCTGACGCCCAGTAATATATTTTTGGGACAGAGAAACTGCCGCCCGAATCGCTTCATCCAATATACGAACCTGGTGATGTTCTTCCATTTTTTTAACTAACGAGCGCACCATAAGGATACCCGTTTTTTCATCCGGCTCGTCCACTTTAATCAGCTGAAAGCGACGAGAAAGAGCCGCATCTTTTTCAAAGTATTTTTTATATTCGGACCACGTGGTCGCTGCAATGGTTCGCAATTCTCCTCTTGCCAAAGCAGGCTTTAACAAATTGGCAGCATCACTCTGCCCAGGCGCATCACCCGATCCAATTAATGTATGGGCCTCATCTATAAATAAAATAATTGGCGTTGGGGACGCATTTACCTCAGAAATTACTGATTTTAGACGATTTTCAAATTCGCCTTTAATGCCTGCGCCGGCTTCCAACAATCCCAAATCGAGGGTTCGAATTGAAACATCTTTCAAACTTTCAGGCACATCGCCTTTTACAAGGCGCAAAGCAAGTCCTTCAACAATGGCCGTTTTCCCCACACCAGCCTCTCCAACAAGAATGGGATTATTTTGACGCCGGCGGGTTAGAACATCTATCACCTGGCGTATTTCTTTGTCACGTCCTTCAATAGGATCAATTTTTCCCAAATGGGCCTGTTGGATTAAATCAATAGTGTATTGATCCAACGCTTCACGGGCAATTACAGGCCTATTTAGATTTGCCCCCGGCTCTTGCGAGACTGTCTCGGGGGTTCCCTCAGAACTCTCCTCTATAAGCTCCTGTATGTCTTCTTGAAGACGAACCGCCGGGATATTATAGAGGATAGGACATGAATCCATGAGAATCCCCCGCAAATTCTCAGAATTTATAAGCGCCAATAACAGGCTTCCTGAGCGAACGCGTTGCTCGTTGAAAGTCAGAGTCGTAATCAACCAAGCATCTTGAAGAAGTGTCAGAATGTGTTGAGAAAGAGCCGGCGTTCGTGTATTCCCTCGTTTTAACTTTGACAAAGCCATGTCTAATTGTTGAGAAAATTTATCCAATTCAATCTCATAATACCTTAAAATAAAAGCAAAATCTGAATCTGGCATTTCCTGAAGCTTAGACAATAGATGCTCTAATTCAACGGTAAAGTTTGTATTTGAAACGCATCCTTCAGCCGCTAATTCAAAGACCCTTTTACAAAGAGGATTTAATTTCCCCACTAGATTTCGCGTATCAATTGACATCAAATTCCCCGTCACAATAAAATTTAGCCCCCCGAGAGTAGGCTTAGTCAGGATTAATCCACACTTGAGCATCATCCTTTTCAAATGGCTTAGTTTTAAGCCAAGTTGTCCATCCTAGAAGACTGTCCTGTCCCAATCGAGTCTCCGGAACTTCTTCGGCTTGGACCACTAAATTGTAGTCAAATGTCTTTTCCTGACCAATGAATAGATTAACTAGATCATTGGATTGCTGGTAGGCAACCCCTCCTTTCAAAAAAGTTACAAATTTTTTAAAAGGAAGAGGGCCAATTTTCACCGTAAAATGTGTTTGCTGATCCCAAAAGCGTTTTCCAAGAACAGCATTCTGTCCCAATTTTTGAAACTGCCCAGACGTCCCTATGCGCGTATACTGAGATTTAGGAACCTTTATCCACACACCCTGACAGTTGATGACTTCCACTTGCGTTCCAAAATAGCTGCTTAATATAAGCTTTAATTCACCCCCAGAATGAGCCTCTTTCCAGAAGAAACTTGCATATCCCAATAGGGAACGGTCGGGCACAGACGTCCTGTTCTTTAAGGCCGGTATATCATAGCCAATACCGGCAAACGCTCTCAGAGTCTTCCCTATATCCGTCTCTTCAGGCGTTAATTCGGCGATTCCAATTCGATATTTTTTATGGATCCTATATAAGAGCGAAACCAACCGATGATTAAAAACATCTAAAAAATCTCGAAAGCCATAGTCACGCTGGCGCATCCTATCAATGACTTGTTCTGTATAAGGGGTTGGAAGAGGTCCCTGCAGGCCCGAGATTCCGAAAAAGTTAATATGAAGCTCTGGAAGCGCATCATCGTCTCCTGACGTCATGCTATAAAGATCGCTGGCCGGAAAAGCAAAAGAAACCCTAGACTTGATACGAACAGATTCTTTAGCTGGATCACTTCCCTTTCCAAGGGCGATATTGTCCACATTAAGGCGATCCAACAGCTTTATGGCCTGATCAAAATCAAAATTATAGGGTTCGGCGTAAAGATCTTCCTTTACAGAAGGGCTTTTCCGCCCACGTGTGCGGGCCATGTTTTCCAGATTCCTTCTTCTGCGGTTCTCTTAATTGACAATTCTACAAAGGAGTTGATGCTGACATACAGTCTGAAAAAATTATTTAGGACACCAGAAAATAATACTGGGCTGTGCCCTTTTATCGTTTCTCCATCAAAAGTCACAGTTGCTGCCGTTCCCCTAACAAATCCACGCCAAGCTTCCTGCCCAAGTCGGCGAACCGTTGGTTCACATTCCAATTTTTTCATGGCATCAATTTCAGCACCAGATTCATACCCCCCAATATTCACGTAGAGCCTCAATAGCTCCTTAAGAGCCTCCAGGCTTTTTGGATCACTAGAAAATGACAACTGATTCAGTGTCAATTGAGAGATTAGCTTCCACCCAGTTGCTCCTTTGCTGGGAGGATAAATGGGCAACGTTGGAGCGTTCAAACAATATATTTCTGCTGCAGGTGCCGCTTTTTCAATTTGGAGCTTAGCGCCAGCGGGAAGCTCAATGGGAAGCAATCTATTTGTACACATGGTATGCGCAAAAACAGTTTGAACAGCTGGAGTCATCGGATTAAAAGAAAAATCGACGAATGAAAGGAAGAGATCTGTGCCAGGCATGTCTTTGCGAATGGCAGGGGATCGTCGTGCATACCAGAATGCCTTTTGATCTTCCAGAGCCGCATCATGACTGAAAGAAAAATAAGGGGTGAACTCTTCGACTGCTGTCTCACCAGCCGTTGCCGCCACGACTTTTGTAATGGTATGAATTTCATTGGTTAACTCACGCCTTAAGTCCCCGACTAAATGATACTCAGATTTCCGATGATCTAATCGAATTGGCTCTGAAATTTTCTTGAATAGGTTGATGATTGGTGTACAGCCTAAAAGAAAATTAGACGCTCCCAAGTTTACTTTTTCCAAAGCTTTCAAATTTGAGACAGGAAGCAATATATCCACAGTCTTAGTAGCCGTTCTCTGATCCAAATTATCTACATCAAAAAACATAAACTTATTGGGAAAGACGAAATATTCCTGCAAAAACCTATAAGCAGGATGCCCATGAGATGACGCTGGAATAACGCCTTCATCGTCTGCAAAGCCCACCTGTCCCAAGGATCCTTGTGGAATCACTACGGGTGACTTACTCTCATCAGAGACAATTGCTATGGAACCCTCCCCCGTAAAAATAGATTCGTAGAGGACCAATGCAGTAGGCTCATCGGCATTGATATGAAATCGAAGTTTTTTGAGCTCAAGTTCGTTTAGATCTCCCTTCATAGATCGTAGGCGTATTCTCAACAATTTTGCATAGGGCGAAATAGGATGAACAAAATCATAATCATCAGCCTGGACCAAGTCAGCGTCATAAACTTCAATAGGCCAAAGCTCCACAGGATAAGAGGTTTGAAACCTACAAATATTTCCCTCGCTCGCATGGGTAAAGAGAGGCGTCTCTTTTTCAACCGTGTATCCGCTGGTCATCTTTCCCTGTGTGGTATCTACAGCGAATCTTGCCACCGACATAGAAGGCGTTGGATTCACAAACTGGGAATACAATACTCCCAATAAAGCGGTGGTAAATCTTGGAAACTCATTGTCAATTGTTTGCTGCAGATTCCCCGTTAAGAATGCAAATGATTCTATGAGCCTCTCAACATGAGGATCCCCTGAAGCCCCTTCCCCAATCTGGAGGCGTTGGGCGACCTTTGGGTATTGCTTCGCGTATATGGCTATCATCCGCCTAAGATAGCTCATTTCCCTTTGGAAATAGTCGAGATCGTTCTCGGAAAATGTCAAACTCATGTGCCAGTTCCTTGAGTCGTTGTAGAAGCCAACTTCTTGCCATAAATGTCATCCTTCTCAGGAGATGACAAAAGATAAGATTGAACATCTATGGGAAAAACGATGGGTTCCACGACCTGGTCCAAGATCATGTTAGCCCTTATTTCCCCGGAAATAACTTGAAATTTTGGGTCATAACCTGTGATCTTTATCTGAACATCCTTTAAGCGAGGTTCAAACATATCAATAATAGTTTCCAACTTTTGCGCGATAATAATCCACTCTGATTGATCAGCTGGATCAAAAAAGGAAAAATCTGGAAATCCATAGAGCAGCGGAAACCCATAGGGAAGATCTTGTGCCTCCATAAAGTCCAGCTCATCCCGAGATAGTGCTGTACGCGTATTCAAAAGCTTTGCGACTTCATGAATAATAGATTCTCGAACTTGCTCTGGCTTTAAAATGCGAAAGGGAGGCACCTCAACCTTTTGCTCTTGATTCAGGTCACTTAAACGATCAAACAATGGGGCCCTATCTCCAGGAATGGTCCACGTTTTTCTCAAGCTATCCCCCTCATAATTTCTTATTCAAGGATAGTATATCGCAGTTTCAAGGCATTGTCGCCCTCAAACACAACCAACAAAAAGCGAAAGAAAGATCTATATATTTGATCAGCGACCATTTTTAAAAACAACCATCCCGGATATCCCCTTCAGGGATTCCGGGATGGTTGTAGAGGTAGGCTATTAAAACCCAGCTAAATAACTTTTGTGATGTCCTGTGATCAAGCTCATGTCTTAGCAGCTGGCAATATGTTCTTTGTCAGATCCCACCCACCTACTACCTGACCTGTTGCTACTCCATTTGGACCGTCAGGCAAAAACCTTATTTCCATGCTATCAAATGCTAGGGAAAGAAAAGTTGCATCCTGCCCCTGCTCAATAGCTGAGATACGAGTATTTGTACATTTCAACTCAAAGGAAGGCTCATTTGGAGCCCCTGCATTTCTCAAAGATGCAATGAAGGTCAATCCGATATTTGTTCCAGCAGCTGCAGAGCCCAAAGCAGTTTCGACATATGGATTGTCCTTTAGAATTACAGTTAGATCCCAAAAAACGACTTTAGCACCTGAATTCAACTCACCATTGGCAAGTTTGGATTTTTTCCTGGCCGCTAGAAATGCTCCTAAAATTTCGATCCCATTGGTGAATTTCCCAATATTTGCTTCTCCCTGAATCTTATCCGAATGTAAAACGAGAGGAGCAGATTCATTTGTCGGATCAATATCCATCAATTGCGCAAGCAGATCAAACGCATACACTTGTTTTTCAAGAGAACTTCCATTTTCCCCAATGGAAATAAAGTCATTTTCTTGCTTTCTACTTGCTTGCCGTAAGCCCACCTCCGGAATGCCACTTGATGATCCTTTTTTCATGCCTGCCATTTATTCCTCCTATAGATTTTCCCTGTAATTTATTTCATTCAGGCGCATAACGAATAATCTTCTATACTGTTGTTGTCTGCAAAATTTGAGATGCTGACATAGAAGTCTTCCCTTGTGCTACGAGAGCCTGATCGTAAGAGACGCGTGATTGTTCAATTGATCCATATTCAACTACGATACTGCACACCAGGCCCTCTTCTACAAGCATAATACTCCAGTTTGTAATATAGACCTCTTTTAATATTACTTCGCGATGCAATTGAACATTTTCTCCATCAGAGATGACTTCTGATATTGTGAGGACCCCAAGATTTTGCCCCAACGTCATAACCTGCATTGCCTGGGGAACGGCCCCACAAAGTCCATATACTAGTGTAATTGGTTCCAACTCAGGATTCAAAGTTCTCCGCCTCTCACTACGCGATGAATTTTCAGGATTAGAAATACAAATATTTGGAAAACTTTTTAATCTAACAGATCCCACATGCCCCGTGGTTTTTTCACTCCCCGAAAGAAGTTTTTCGAGCTCGACTTTGAAAAATACGAGATGGTTTCCTACTGCTGTACTCATTTGACTCTCCTCTATAACTTTCTTCCTGGGGAAGCCTTACTCTTGGAATTTCGCATTTCCAATTCAAAATGCTCCCCCTCATTATCCAAAGCTTGCTTACGCTGCCGGTGGAGGAAGATCCGCAACCAACCGTAAGGAGGCTGTGAGTTCCTCTAACTGGAAGTGTGGCCGCAAGAAAACAGTTGCTCGATACGCACCAGGATTCCCTGGGACATCAAATACATCGATTCTCGCTTCACGCAATGGATATGCCGCCTTTAATTCTTCAGGCGCACTATCATTTAACAAGACGTAGTTGGCGATCCATGTCTGAAGATACTTACGAACATTCTCCCGTGACATAAAGCTACCTATCTTATCCCGCATGATCACCTTGATATAATGGGCAAAGCGTGATGCCGCCAACATATAGGTGATGCGCGCAGAAAGGTTTGCATTCGCGTTGGCTTCTGCCTTGTTATATATCTTTGGCTTTTGAGTTGTTTGCGCCCCAAAGAATGCCGCCTTATCGGTTCCTTTACAGTGACACAAAGAAAGGAAGCCAAGATCGCTAAGTTCTTTCTCTCGTCGATCCGTAATGGCTATTTCCGTTGGACATTTAAGGGCAATGTCTCCTTCCGTGGTTCTAAAGGTGTAGGCAGGAAGATTTTCGACCAAACCACCCCCTTCTACTCCACGGATAGCCGCTGTCCATTGATAGAGGAAGAATGCGTTTGTGACCCTCTGTCCAAAAGCATAGGCCGTATTTCCCCAACAGAACTTGGTGTTGTCGGTTCCATTCACTTGTTCCTCATAATTGATGCCATCGACAGGAACTGTCTTTGAACCGTAAGGAAGTCGCATCAAAACCCTTGGCATGGTCAGAACCACATAGCGTGAGTCTTCCATTTCACGGAAAGAATTCCACTTTGCATACTCAACACTATCAAAGATCATGGCCAAATCCCTAGGAGCCCCCAAGGAAGTAAAGCTATCCAAATCAAAGAGTGAAGCATCAGCAGCCGTAAGGAAGGGCGCATGAGCCGCCGCAGCTACTCCTGAGATTTTCTCAAGGAGTTCTACATCCTGTGGCAAATGACTGAATTCATAATCACCAATTAGGCAGGAATAAGGGCTACCACCATATGTTCCATACTCTTCTTCATAGACTTTCTTAAAGAGAGCACTTTGATCAAACTCAACGGCCCGCTCCAAATCTTGCAACAATTCAGCTTTAGAAATGTTGAACACACGGATCTTAATCATGGTTCCCGTTTCTGTGTTCTTGACAAGGTAATTTAGGCCACGCCATGAACCTTCAAGTTTTTGGAATTCAGGAGCATGAAGGATTTCATCCAACTGTGCACTCAAGAGAGTGTCGATTTGCTGAATTCTCTCGTTAATAAATGAAACTGTATCGTTGCTGACCGCGCCACCTTGTGCGAGAACTTGATCAACAAATTCTTGGACCAAGTCCTTTGCATATGATTCTTGCGATGGATCTCTGGCGAGCTTTCCCTTACTAATAATCTGGGAAAGGACACTTGCTGAACCTGCAGCGGCCCCTTTGCCTGATCCACTTCCTTTTCCGTTAGCCATCTTACTTTCTCCCAATTGTTAAAACCTGTGTCATATTTTTTTTATTATTTATGACTTAAGTTGCTTCCCATAAAGCTTACGTCTTTCGCCCCTCAAGAGCTCTTCCCATATGGAGAGTCCTCCTGAGAAAGTGTTCGAATTTTTACGAACCCTTCTTTGGCGGTTTTCCAGCACCTGGCTTTGCATCGCCACCGCTGACACCAAGCTCTTTCTTAAGCTCGTTTTGTGTCGCAGAGTTTTCAATGACGTCCAAAAGCAATGCATCAAGATCATCATTTCCATCTAACTTAGACAAAAGATCGCTCAATTTTGTGCGGGCATCATAAAGTTGTGCCAACGGCCCAACCTGCTTTACGACGTTCACTGGATTAAAGTCATCCATGCTCTTAAAGTTTAAAAGTACATTCAACATCGTATCATCGTTGGACAATGCGTTTTGTACCCGTAAGGCGAGCCTTGGAGCAATCGATGCCATGATATCGTCGAAATTATCGCCGTCAATGTTAACAAACTTACGATCTTTCGGTTTCGGCAATGGATTTTCCGGTTGTCCAGAGAGATCTGCGAGTACTCCCATCACAAAGGGAAGTTCCTTCATCTCTATGGCGTCTCCAATCTGGACATCATAGGTGATGTGCACCCGTGGTGGCCGGACTTTATCTAGAATATGTTGTGTGCTTTCTGTCATAATTTCTCCCAGTCCTTTTGATTTACTAGCCTTCACTCTATTCCTTTTAAAGCAAAAACCTCTCCCGATGATTTTATACTGCCATGTTTATGCATATATGTAAATCTCTATTATTCATAATATTCACCAAATGATTAACAAATGGTTAATAAAATCATTTTTTTTAAAATTTTTTTTAAATTAAGCTTGCAATCATCGGTGTTTTTTGAAATCTCAGAAGGACCAGCTGGAGAATTTAATGTTGAGAGAACCGAGTTATTTGGAAAATCAGAGCACTGCCTCTCCCCCTAAAGGAGAGATCCACTTAATTGCTCCTCTCTTAGAATTCATTCTACCGTATAAAAGCCAATGTGTACTGGCACTTTTATCCCTTATTCTTGCTTCGGGAGCCGTCCTCGTTCTTGGCATAGGGATCCAGCATTTCGTGGATACTGGATTTTCGCCAGAACATCCAAGTGCCCTATACCAATCTCTCTTTTTCCTTTTTCTTGTTGTTTCCTTTCTGGCTATCGGAAGTTTTGGCCGATTTTATTTTGTGTCCTGGATTGGGGAACGCTTAGTTGCTGATCTAAGGAAAAAAGTCTTTTCTCATCTTCTCTCTTTAAGTCCCAATTTCTTTGAGACAGCACGGGTTGGAGAAATTGTATCCCACATCACAACAGATTCGACCCTGTTGCAGGTTGTCACAAGCACTTCTATCCCAATCGCTCTTCGAAATATCCTGATGCTGGTTGGTGGCTTGGTAATGCTTTTGCTTACAAGTCTCAAATTAACCATCATCGTTCTATTAGTCACGCCTATTGCCCTCGTCCCAGTCCTTCTTTATGGAAGACAGGTCCGCAAACTCTCCAAAGCTTCCCACACTCGTCTTGCTCAACTAGGGGGCTCAATTGAGGAAACTTTTAATGCCATTCGAACATCTCAGGCCTTTTGCCACGAACGAGAAGATCGCAGGACTTTTTCAAAGCAAACCGAAGCTTCATTTAAAGCCGCTCTCCGACAGATAACTGCCAGAGCCTTCCTGACTGTTACACTTATTATTCTAGTATTCGGCGCCATCAGTCTGGTCCTATGGATCGGCGGGAATGATATAATTGCTCAGAATATTTCTGCCGGCGAGCTCACCTCTTTCCTATTTTATGCTCTTGTGGTTGCAGGATCAGCCGGCGCGCTTAGTGAAATAGTAGGAGACCTTCAAAGAGCTGCGGGGGCAACAGAACGCCTCATCCAGCTTTTAAATACGCAATCTTTGATTAAAACACCCAGAAATCCCAAGCGCATCCCCGCCATTGCACAACCATCCCTTTTCCCCACAGAACGACAAAAAATTCTAGATTTTAACGCTGTGGACTTTGCTTACCCTTCTCGCCCCAAACAAAAAGCCCTCAAAGACTTTTCCCTCCAGATTGAACAAGGGGAAAAGGTTGCTCTAGTAGGGCCTTCTGGAGCAGGCAAGAGTACGGTATTTCAGTTAGCCCTGCGATTCTATGACCCTACGAAGGGGAAAATAGCCATTAACGGATGTGATTTAAAACAGGCCGATCCCAGGGATGTGAGACATCATATTGCTTTGGTCCCTCAAGATCCTTTCATCTTTAGTGCCACTGTTTTCGAAAACATCCATTATGGCCAACCGAGTGCTAGCAGAAAGGATGTTGAGGCCGCCGCTAAGGCATCTGCCGCCCTGGAGTTCATTGAAAAGCTTCCTGAGGGCTTTGATACCCATTTAGGTGCCAAGGGTATTCAGCTGTCCGGCGGGCAACGCCAGCGCATTGCCATTGCCCGTGCACTTTTAAAAAATGCCCCGCTTCTTCTGCTGGATGAAGCAACAAGCGCCTTAGATGCCACTAACGAACGCCTCGTTCAACAAGCCATCTCCCACTCCATGGAGGGGCGAACGACTATTATTATTGCCCATCGCCTAGCAACTGTACAAAAAGCTGATCGAATCATCGTCATGGACCAAGGAAAAATTATTGCCGTTGGAACCCATGCCGATCTCGTGGCCCAAGAAGGCATCTATCAGCAACTGGCTAATCTGGAGTTTCTAGAAGAAAGTAAGGCGATATAGAAAGGGCAGGACTCACCTGAGCCAAACCCTTACACCGCAAATTCATCATATCTAACCAAAAAAATCGTAACCTCCGCGCCTACATATACGCAATGATCATCGTAACCATCAATAGTAAAGCAACCAGAATAAATAGTATGTGCCTAAGTTTAATCATCTCACTCTCCCAGGAATAAACCCACCTCTGGGGAAATTCTAACACGTTAAAAGCCCTGTTTCAAATTACGACTAAAAAATTATTACCCCAAGATTCCCCTCACACCATTGCGAAAATAGCTAAAACACCGCATAATGCGACAAGTACCCGTTAACAAGAGTTTGGTATCTAGATGGCACCTCTAAACAAAGTTGCAAACGCATCCTCTAAAACAGAAGCTCTAAGCACGACAGAAAGACGTGTGCTCTTTTTCACGTATTTCTTGTACCTCATGGGAGATACGCTTCTGCCGGTGACAGGCATTATTATTGGTGCCATCGTCAACTACGTAAAGCAAAAAACAGGATCTAAAATATCTCGTTCCCATCATGAGTGGCTGTTTAGAACTTTTATCATCACCATTGGTGGATTGGCTTTGTCTTTGCTCTTCTGGTCTCTGGATTTTCATCTAGGCGCCATTATTGCAACAGCCATCATCTATTTTTGGAGTCTCTATCGCGAGATTCGTGGGTTCCTGAATCTTCTCGAAGGAAAACCCGCTCCCCACGAAGGGTAACCTCATATAATGACACTTAAAGATGATGACACTTTTGGCCGCAGGCTAAAACGCTATACCAAAGTATCCCTTTCTGCTGGAAAAATAGCCGCACAATTGGCCGGAGACCGCTACCTTGGCACATCAGCCGACCCCAGCAAGCGTGCTAAGCAGTTCATGGAGTCTTTAGGGGACCTCAAGGGACCCGTCATGAAAATTGCCCAACTCTTGGCAACAATTCCCGACTTTTTGCCCGACGAATATGTAACGGAACTTCTCCAGCTCCAAGCAAACGCCCCCGCCATGGGATGGCTTTTTGTGAAACGAAGAATGAGGACTGAATTGGGCCTTGAGTGGGAAAGCAAATTTAAAAGCTTTGAGAAACCTGCAGCAGCGGCAGCCTCCCTTGGACAAGTTCATCGGGCAACTTCCCTAGAAGGAAAGTCTCTTGCCTGTAAGCTGCAATATCCCGATATGTCTTCAGCTGTCGAGGCTGACTTAAAACAATTTAAAATTGTCTTAGCCCTCTATGAACAAACAAACAAAGCTGTGCTTACAAAGGGGGTATTTCAAGAAATTGCAGAGCGACTGCGGGAAGAACTAGACTATGAGTTGGAGGCTAAACACATTGCTCTCTATACAAAGATTCTCCAACCAAAGCCTCAGGTCCATTTGCCCATAGTGCATCCTGAACTTTCAACCAAACGGCTTCTAACAATGGATTGGCTCGAAGGACGGCCCCTCTTGGAAATGCGAAAGGCATCGCAAGAGCTCCGAAATACCATTGCTACCAATATGTTCTACGCCTGGTACCTGCCCTTTTATCATTACAGCATCATTCATGGAGATCCTCACCTTGGAAATTATACAATCCGTGATAACGGTGACATAAATTTGATGGACTTTGGATGTATCCGCATCTTTACCCCTAGCTTTACCCAAGGGGTCATTGATCTTTACTATGCCCTCCTAAATAATGATCAGGATCTAGCGATTCGGGCCTATGAAACCTGGGGATTTCAAAATATTTCCAAAGACCTCATTAGCATTCTAAATCGTTGGGCCAAATTCCTCTATGGGCCTCTCTTAGAGGACAAGGTCCAGTTCCTAGATGAAAGCAACAGCAGCATCGCAGGCCAAAAAATTGCCGGAGAGATCCATCAAGAGCTTAGAAATATCGGTGGCGTTGCCCCGCCCCCGGAATTTGTCTTTATGGATCGCGCCGCCGTCGGCCTAGGATCCGTCTTCATGCATTTAAAAGCTAAACTTAATTGGTATCAGCTCTTCCACGAAATGATCGATGGATTTGATGAAAAAATCGTTGGTCAAAGACAAGAAGAGCTGATTAAAAAGTGCGATTTGTAAACGTGAATTGAGGATATAATTTTTTTGTCGCCTAATATACTTTTCTGACGCTACTTGGTTTCCTGCTGACGCTCTTCACATTTTTTATAGACCGTCCGACACGCAGCTAAACATTCCATATCTAATGTTTTCTTGTCGCCCCTTGCACTTAAATTACAGGATTTTGAACAGTGGACCCCTCTCTCTTCACAGGATCCTACCAACCAAAGCCAAATGATGCGATAGCTAGTGGAGATCCAAGCCGTCCCAGCGATCATAAAAAGAATTAAAATCAAAAACATACTCTTGCGAAATATATTAACGATTTTATATGGCATTGATCCTCCATGAATAGTACGTGGTTCTTATTGTTGTTCAGTGTACTACAGAGGGATAGGCTATGTCACTGAATTCTATAAATGCAGTACCGATCAGCCAGTGACCAGGCCACCTTCTTCTGTAAATTCTGGGAGAGGCTTACGCACCGATGGAGAAAAGAAGGTATACACTGTCGGAACAACGAAAAGAGTGAAAATTGTCCCAATCAACATCCCACCAACGATCACCCAACCGATCTGTTGACGACTTTCGTGGCCAGCTCCACTGGCAAGCGCCAATGGCAATGCCCCCAGCACCATAGCGCCTGTGGTCATAAGAATGGGACGGAGCCTGAGGCGGGAAGCTTCAACAACGGCCTCAAATTTAGAAAGCCCCTGATCACGAAGATTATTGGCAAAGTCTACGATCAAAATCCCATGCTTCGTAATCAAGCCTATGAGTGTCACCAAACCAATCTGACTAAAGATGTTAAAAGTTCCACCCGTCAATTTGAGCGCAATGAGGGCACCTGTCAAAGAAATAGGCACACTGAACATGATGATAAAGGGGTCAGAGAAGCTTTCAAACTGAGCCGCCATCACGAGGAATATAAAAGCAAGTGCCATGCCGAAAATAAGATAGACAGTATTTTGTGTTTCCAAGAAACGCTTCGTTTCTCCTGCAAACTCGGACCTAAAGTCTTCTGGGAATGCAACTTCCTTCACCTTGTTCAGAAAATCAATAGCTTCCCCTAAGCTAAACCCAGGATTTAAATCCGTACTCACCGTTACAGAGCGTAATTGGTTGTAATGATTGATTTCCTTCGGAACCGCACGTGACTTGAGTTGTACTAGGTTTGCTAAAGGAACCATAGCCGTTTCTTTGCCCTTTTGTCCCTTCATATAAATCATATTGATATCCTGAGGCGAACGACGGGTTTCTCCCACGATTTGAGATTTCACTTCGTACTGCTCTCCTTCCTTATTCATTCTCGTAGTCGTACGTCCGCTCACGAGCGTGTCTAGTGTCTCACCAATGGCCTGAATTTCCACTCCAGATTCCGCAGCCTTCTCCCGATCAATATCCACCACATATTGTTGTGCTTCTTGGGAGATATCTATAGTGATCCTAGAAAAACCGGGATGATCCGTTAAGGCGATTTCAATGGAAATAGCAAATTTAACCAGTTCTTCAAACGTCTTTGTCGTCTGAATAACGAACTGGACCGATTCCCCAGAACCTCCACCTCCAAAGAAAGAAGGACCCGCACTCGGCCACGCATCAACTCCTGGAATATCCCACAATTTGTATTTAATCTCTTGCATAATATCCTGTACAGATCTGGAACGAACTTCCCAAGGCTTCAAAAGATTGTAAGAAATAGCTGTTGGAAGCGTCACCACGGTCAATTGACGGTCAATCTCTGGAACAGATGCAAAAATGCGGTCCATTTCATCTACGTAGGGGCTCACAAACTTCAGCGTTCCTCCATCAGGCGCCGTCACTTTTCCTTGAATAACGCCTTTATCTTCCCTCGGAGCTAACTCACTCTTAATTTGATAGAGGCCAAGATACCCACCCAAAAGGGAAAACAGCACGCCAAAAAGGAGAACGTACCAGCGGTAGTTCAAAACCTTTGCTAACGTTCGTCCGTACCAGTCACTCAAACGCCTTTGTGCTCGCACACTTATGTTCTCTTTTCCCAGGTCATGAGGTAACAAAAGTCGAGAACACATCACTGGAGAAAGGGTTAAGGCAATAAACCCTGAAATCAAAACAGATCCTGCAAGAGTCAAAGAAAACTCTGTAAAAATCTTTCCTATTCGTCCTTGAGACAAAGCAATAGGGGCATAAACAGCTGCCAACGTTAAGGTCATAGCAATAATTGCAAAGGCAATCTCTTTGCTTCCCTTAAAAGCGGCCACCATTGGTGACTCTCCTGCCTCGATGTGTCGATGGATATTCTCCAGCATCACAATGGCATCATCCACCACGAGTCCGATGGCCAACACAAGTGCCAATAAAGTCAGCGTATTTATGGAAAAGCCAAAGGCATAGAGAAGAAGAAAAGTACCAATCAAAGATACCGGAATCGTAATGAGAGGAATAACAGCACCACGAACGGACCATAAAAAGCCCCACACCACTAGTAAAACTAAAAATGTAGCAATGAAAAGTGTCTCATAAACTTCGTAAATTGAGCGTTCGATATAAATGGTCGTATCATAGGCAATGGCCATTTCCACACCCGTTGGCAAAGACTCCTTCAGCTTTGGTAGCTCTGCCTTAAGCTCTTGGACAAGCTCAAGTGGGTTGGCAACCGATTTCTTAACAACCTCAATGGCAATAGCAGGCTTTCCATTATACATCACTCGGGATCTTTGCTCCCCAGGAGAAAAATCCGCATGCCCAATATCTTTTAGCTTAACCAGATACCCTTTATGTTCTTTAAGAATAAGATTCTCAAACTGTTCTGGAGTTACAAGATTTGCAGAAGTTGTGACCATAAACTCTCGCTCATCACTGATGATCCTACCTGCAGGGATTTCAATGTTCTGTTGTTTTAGAGCTGCAGCAACATCTTGAGCCGTGATTTCATAGCCGGCCATACGCGTGGGCTCAAGCCAAACGTGCATAACATACGGTGCAGAACCATAAACCTCGACGTTAGAAACACCCCCAATGGCTTCCACTTGATCCTTGAGTGACTTGTCGGCAAATTCATATATATCGGATGGTGAAACAACGTCACTATAAAGCGCTAAATGCAAAATTGGTTCTGCATCCGCATCAGATTTCCTTATGTTGGGAACCTCTGCCTCTTTAGGAAGTCTCGATTTAATACGTGCTAAACGATCTCGGACATCACTGGCTGCAGCATCCAAAGATCTATTTGGCTTAAAAATAAGTGTAATACGACTAGTCTCTGCATCACTTATGGAACGCAGAACATCAAGCCCTTCAAGACCAGCCAAGACCCCTTCAATGGGTTTCGTAACTTGTGTTTCTATGACTTCGGGATTCGCACCCTCAAATGTGGTTGTCACACTAACAATTGGTGTTTCTACCTGAGGATATTGTCGCAGTGGTAAGTATGAATAAGAAACCGCCCCGATCAAGACGAGAACAATGGTCATAACTGTCGCAAAGACGGGTCTCTTAATGCAAACTTCCGAGAGTGTCACAGACTACTTTCCTTTTCTCGTCACTTCATCCTTTTTTCGGATTGAAGGAATAACTTCAACAGGAATCCCGTCCACAACTTTCATTGCGCCAGCCGTAACCACAGTATCCCAAGACATTAATCCGTCTTCTATTTCAACCAGGCCACCTTCTCTGCCCCCTAACGTAACAGGCGTTCTGACTGCAGTACCGTTGATGACACGGAAAACCACATTCTCGCCCTCTTTAAATTCCACTGCTATCTCTGGAACCATGATGGCATCTTCATTTTCTTTCAGGGTCAATGTGAGAGCCGCAAAAAGTCCCGACCTTAATTTATGCTCAGGATTATCTATACTGGCTCGAACACGAATACTGTGGCTTACAGGATCTACCTTTGGGGAAATGCCTTCAATAACTCCCGTAAAATTATCCCACGGGAACCCATCTACTTTGGCAGAAATCTGTTGGCCAACTTTTAACTTTTGCAAAAAGATTTCGCCAATTTGAAAATCCACCTTTATGGGATCCACATCCTCCAAATTGAGAAGGTCTTCTCCTGGACGAACATAGTGACCAATACTCACATCCTTTAATCCGACGACCCCTTCAAAAGGAGCCTTCAAAATTGTCTGTGACAGCCTTATTTCAGCCTCTTCTTGCTCAGCCTCAGAAACCCTATACTGGGCAAGAGCTTTTTCATAATCACTCATTTTTACGTATTTCTGCTCCGCAAGAGCTGACAACCTATTATACTCGGCTTTCGCTGCTTTAAGGCGTGCATTTGTCACACTAAGTTTTGCTTTTGAAAGTCCTTCGTCCAATTGAATAAGAGGATCCCCCATCTTAACAGGCGTTCCCCCTTTAAAAAGTATCTTTGAAATGCGCCCCTCTACTTCGGGTCTAATAACAACCGACTCATTAGAAGTCAGAGTTCCAACTGCTTTAACACGTGTCGCAAATTTCCGGACAGTAACCGGTTCTGCTTCAACAACGACAGGCCTTGGTCCCGCGGCCTTTTGGGCAGCAGACTCTTCAGCTTTCTTAGCACTCCACCAATAGTATCCCCCTCCAAGGGTAAGAACTAATAGCAGAGCAACTCCTGCTTTAAGAAAACGTGGCATACACATAACCTTTTTTCTATAATACTACAGTTTCAATCAATAAAAGGAAAGACCCCAATCAAACTCAAGCAGCCTTCTGACTTCTCAACATTTGATCAACCTTCTCTATAATTCCAAGCTGTGGAAGAGCTTCTTCCGCTGAAGTCATACACTCTTCTTTCCCTAAAATACAGTCCAAAAAGTGCTGACACTCTAACTTAAGTGGCTCACTTGGCAAGATATTTATAGTCGACGACGTTTTTGTGGAAGGATAAGAGCAACCTTTCCCGTCAAAATAAGTGATGCTCACCTTTTCTTCCCACGGCAACACGTCATTAAAGACAATGATTCCCTTTGTTCCCGTAACCGCAACGCTTTGTTCTTTTACGGCAGAAAATCTCGAAAGATAACTGAGAGATTTAACCCCTGAAGCAAAACCAAGTTCCACAGATAGCACATCAGAAATCCCCGCATAATGTGCATAGAGGTTACTTTCATGGATTTGGATTGGAGCCTCTTCACCCATTAACGCAAAAATCATTGAAAAATCATGAGGGGCATAATCCCAGAGGATGCTCTCATTTTCATAGAACTTCCCAAAGTTTGTGCGGCGGGTTTCGATATACTTGACGTCACCAATTTCTCCGGCTTGCACCAACTCTTTAACTTTTCTAAAGCCAGAATGGTACCGCAATAGGTGGCCGACCATAAGCGTCTTATTATGTTTTGATGCCGTCTCGCAAAGTTTCTGTCCCTCTACACTATTCGTTGCAAAGGGCTTTTCCACAAAGACATGCTTTCCACGTTCCAAAGCCTCTTTTGCCACTTTGAAATGGTTATGAGAAGGAACAGAAATAACGATCCCTTTTATTTCCTCATTTTCCAGAATTTCCTCCATAGAGGAAATAGAGACTCCATACTTTTCTTGCATGCTTGCTGCCGCACCAGAATGAGTTTCACAAACGGTTGCAAGAGCTCCTAGCTCATAAAAATTTCTCACTAAATTCTTTCCCCAATCACCACATCCAATGACAGCGATCTTTGGGGAATCATTAATTTTTTGCATCTATAATCCTATAAAGCATCGCACCAAATGAGTGCAACATACATGCGACCTATACACACATCAACACTTTCCATAAACTTCTAGATGAAAAAACATTACAATATGTTAAAATGAGGACAGTGATCATGAGGCAAAATGTTTCTTAGGAAAATTGTATGGAATTTGAGTTTCACGACCCAGAAGAAGAAGGACCCGGCTATTGGAAAGGCTATTATAACGGCCTAGCCTTCATTTTTTTCATGGTTGTTTTCATCCTTAATGGAGGGCTCTGGACACGAGCCTTTTATCGCCATGGCTTCACAGGCGGACTAGAGAAGCTTATGGAAGACTACAGTTTCTCCAATTGGAAATTTTACACCATAAATATCATTTTAATTCTGTTGGGACTCTTCATGCGCCATATTGCAAAACCCCATAAGAAAAAGAAATAAGCTGCTTTCCAGAATGATTGTAAGAAAACTTACTTCCTCTAGAAAAAGGGGTTAGTGTAATACTTTGAATGATAAGCTAGTTTTCTTTATGGGGCTCTGTGGAAGAAAGATATCCACCGATACGAACGGGAGCCACCTTTGTTGCAAGTCCTGAAGCGTCATCAATTTCAACATACAAACCGCAAAGGGTCCCTTCTCCATCTGCGGGAGAAAACCGTTCCGTAGGCATCTTACGGGTGAATCGCAAAATGGGAATTTCTTTTTTAACCCCAATCACGGAATCATAATCCCCACACATGCCAACGTCAGTCTGATAAGCGGTTCCTTTTCCAAGGATCATGTGATCTGCAGTTGGTACATGAGAATGGGTTCCAACCACAAGAGATACAGAACCGTCTAAGTAGTGCCCCATGGACATTTTTTCGCTTGAAGCCTCAGCATGCATGTCCACAATAATAGCGTGGACAGACTTACCGAGCGTGTATTTTTCAAGCAAATTTTTCATGGCCGCAAAGGGATCATCCAAGACGTCCATGAAAACACGCCCCATCACATTGACTACAAGAACTTTTCTTCCGTCTGGTAGGGTGTACTCAGTTACACCACGACCAGGTGTTCCTTTTGGATAATTGAGAGGCCTCAGAAGCCTTGGGTCCGAATCAATATAAGAGATAATTTCCTTTTGGGCCCAAACATGATTGCCCGTCGTGATGACATCGACGCCATGTTGGTAAAATAGTTTGCAAATCTTTGGCGTGATCCCAATGCCGCGTGCAGCATTTTCTCCATTTACGATTACGCAATCGAGGCCCAAATCTTCTCTCAGCTTAGGCACATACTCTACTATAGTATCACGCCCAGATCTTCCCATCACATCGCCACAAAATAGAATCTTCATTAAATCCCCTTTGTTATATTCGAGGGAGAATCACATAGTTTTTAGATTCTGTCAAAGTCTGGGATTTTTAGTAAGAACCACAAGCTAGGTCTGATCATGCTTCAAAAAAGTTTCCCAGTCCTTTTTAGTTAACTCCCATACCTCACGAGTTTTAAATTGAGAATCAACAAACTGAGCCGGGTCTGTACGAATAAGCCGCGCACCCGTTTTTGCTTTAAGCTTGCTCGAGCGCTTATTTTCAACTGCATTGGTTAAAATAAGCTTTTCAAATCCCAAATCCCCAAATGCATAAGCTGTAATAGGCTTTAGAGCTTCTCTCATAATACCCTCTCCCCACAGTGCTCCCGCGCCACCCAAAAGCCTCTATTTCCGTGAGTTATATCACGACGCAACTCGATAGCGCCAATCAATTTCGTGTCATTCTCCTTCAGAAAAATACCCCAGACCCACACATCATTTCCCTGTCGAGGCAAAAGTTTATTCATAAAATAATCTGTAACCCCACCTTCCGGATAGGGCCATGGTACTAGCCTTGTCAAATACCTGATCACCTCATAATCCACAAAGCCTCTTTCATAAGCCGGTATGTCTCGCTCTGTTACACCCCGCAATATGAGACGTTCGGTTTCAAAAACAGGAAGTTGGGACATTTCCACTAATTCACCTTCAATACCACTATGATCATCTCTTAAGCCTCCTTTTCAGCATAGCATAAAATAACTGCACTTTAAATTTTAGGCATAATCCCAAAATCCGCGATAGGAAGTTACATTTCTCCTTCAAGTTCAAGGGGACGCAGTTTTTTCGATCGAGCGCGAGTTTTTTTAGGTGTTAAATTTTTAAATCAGCAATAATTGACCCAAAGCGCTAAAAGTTACTCTAAA
>JABJFC010000090.1 GCA_018662925.1 Alphaproteobacteria bacterium
GCCTTGGAGAAAACTGTAAGGCCCTTTGCAAATCCTTTCTAAATATCTCAAAATCTATTGCTTCTTCTAACTTCTCTAGGGGATCCCCAAATTTTGAGAGAGCTTCATACCGTTTCGTTAGGTCAAAAAAATTTGGCTGCTAGTACATTCTTCACTCCACAACGTTATTTCCTTTGACTATTCAATCACAGATCTCTCCTTTTTCAACTCGTTTTTCGAGGTATCCAGTTTATATTTTCTAATTGCCATTCTAAATGATATATAATAAATTATGTTTTCTTTTGTTTTTTTAAGTAAAGCTATATTTGGCGCTATCTGAAAATCTTAAATAAGTTTTTATGGAGATGAAACATCAAATGCAGATTTCATTAATTAATAAAATCATTACAGCTATTTTATTTTTAATAGTTAGCGAAGCTTTTGCAGTTCTTAAAACTTTTGAAGATGTTGAAGATATATCACCTTTAAAGCTTGTTAGTGGAGATATACGCGGTAGAAGTTTTGAGGGAAAAGGAGGATGTCGTATCCGTTTTGTAAATATCCAATCTGATGAAACTACTGTATTTTCAAATTCTGTATTTCCCTGTACGGATTTCAGAGATAATGCTTTTCCTAAAGTAGTCTTTGATAATGGGGATTTTATGGGATGCATATTTAGATGTTGTGTTCTGAGAGGAGCTTCTTTTCGAGGAGCAAGATTACGAGGCGCTGATTTCACTGGAGCAGATGTTACTGATATTATAATTGATGAGAATACTGAATTAATTTATTCAAAAGGACTTGAACATCTTTTTCCACAAACAAGAGCCTCTACTCCACAATACCATCCACCATATGCTTCTCCTACCCCAACAAAGATGGACTTTTCTCTTCTACATTCTTTTGTACGTACATTGGTAGAGATGAGACATTTAAGACTTGAAGAAGAAAGATTTCGTGGCTTAGTTTCTTGCTTTTCGGAAGAGTTGGATGATTATAGAGAAGTTCAAATTCCATTAGTAAATTCTACCATTTTTCCCCCGGATCTTACTCTCATTATGGCTAATCGTGGAGAAAAATTTCATAGAAAAGTTTTAAGTAAACTTAAGGATCTTGGAGTTGAACAAAGGAAGATATTGTTAATTGAAAGATTGTCTCAAGCTGTTGGTTTTGGAAATATGGGGTTTAAAGTATCCCTTACAGGTGAAATGGGGATTCAGGTGTATTTTCAGGATTATTTTGGGTTATCTGAAGTTCTACATCATAAACGATTTTTTGATTCTGAGCCTGGCATGATTGAAAATGAGATCTTTAC
Source organism: Alphaproteobacteria bacterium (assembly GCA_018662925.1). NCBI lineage: Bacteria > Pseudomonadati > Pseudomonadota > Alphaproteobacteria > Alphaproteobacteria bacterium. The sequence continues at coordinate 1,295 of JABJFC010000090.1, forward strand.
AAGAATACATGAAGGAATCTTAGATTCTCCATTTGATTGTTTTCTTGGGATTGAATGCTCGCCAAGGAGACCTATTTCGTTTGAGGCTTACGCTATGATAGATTCATCAAGAATAGATATAGTAAGAAAGTTTGTAAGTTTTTTTTCTGTTGATGAGGCACAGCTTGATCCTTATTTAAGTTTTTTTCAAACTGTTAAAAAACTTGTTTTATCTTTTAATGCTCTAAATCTTCAGAAAGGAGTAGCTATCCAAGTTATGGATTTTAATATAATGCAGTTAAAAGGTGAGTTAGAAGAACTAGAAAGAACCTTAGACCAAGAAACTATACGTGCTTTGCATTGGATTTTGGAAGAACAAAAAAGAGAGGCTTTTAAAGCAAATGCTAATAATTTCTCTTTACGACTATCTCCTGGCAGGCCTCAAAGAACTGCTTGGTATGTAGCGTTTTAGCCATTAGCTTGAGTGATTTTTAAACAATGCAAAAACACTCATAAACTATAGAGAGCTCTGAATAAATTTGAGAAGGTACAAAGACGCTTCTGGAGATGGCTTTAAAAGGGTTTTATGAGGAATATTTTTCCCTTTTGAACCTTAAATAGTCCAAAAAGGCAGATTTTAGATATACTTGTCCTGTCTAAGTCGCCAAAATCTTTGCAGCCCGTTTAAGGTTATAAGCGATAGATATAAGATCAAAATGTACTTGATGTTTTTCCCATCCCTTATATCGACTTCTATTTAGCCCCATATGAACTTTCCAGTGGGCAAAGATCCGTTCGATGTTACAACGGGGGTTGCTCTTCATCTCTGAATTCACCATCAGAGGCGTTGCACCTCATCCTAGAATTTACCTAACTTTGAAAAGGAGTGGAATATGTCAGACCAAGAAATAATACAGGGTGAGATTATAGAGAAAGAAGACATGTATTTTGTGGTGATAAATATTGTCAATGGTCCTGTAAAATCCCCAGGTAAAGTCCCTCAAAAATCCCCACCTAAAAGAGGAGGTAGGAGAGGTCTAAATCAGACTGCCTAAATTACATCAAGGAAGTCTGGACTGATATGAGGCCTTTGAGTTTGAAAAAGGCAGAAGCGAAGAATATAAAAAAGCAGGAAGAACCGAAGAAAAAACTTAAACAAAGTGCTTAGCCCATAGCGACGACAACTTTTCTTTCACCTTTATAAGGTTCGCGGCTGTGTGCCATTAGTATATTATCAAGGACCATGATATCTCCTCTTTGCCACTTAAATTTAATTTTGTCCTGAGAGTATATCTCGCGAATCCGATTGAGTGTTCTAATGTCTATAGGAGTTCCATCCCCAAAAAGGACATTCCGTGGGAGGTTTTCTTCTCCTAGTTCCCGTGTCAGAGATTCTAGTTGGACTTTTCCTAAAGAAGATGGGTGAAACAAATGGGCTTGGTTAAACCAGACTTTTTCTTTTGTAACTGGGTGAGTGAGAGTAGCTTGGCAGGTTTGCCTCGTAGTTAGTTCTGTCGTGCCAGTTTTCCACATAAATTCAATGTCGTTCTCCACACAATATTTTTCAACGTCTGTTTTTTTATCTGTTTGAAAGACTTCTTGCCAACTTAAGTCAATGCCAGGGGTATAGTTTCGGACATAACAAACGCCTTTTTTTTCAAAGAGGTCTTTAATGGATTGATCAATTTTTTTATAAACTTTTCTACTATCAGCAATCGGAGTTTCTCCACCTTCATCAGCAATTATTATGCTAAAGAAATATATTTTTTCTGGCCAGGATTTTGAGTATGCATTTTCGTTATGAAGAGGAATACTGCGATCAGCAGGATATTCGGTAGCCGTATATATCTTGCCTCCTAGACGAGTTCTGGGCGTTGATCTATAAACGTAGTCTAATAACTTTGGGCATAAAATTTGCACAAACTTATTAAATTCGGACACTGAATTAATACCAAAATTTCTTAAGAGGATTCCTCCTTCTTTCTGGACTGTGCTTTCAATAGCTAATTTGTTGTCCACAGTCCATTGAAAAGCATCTAACCCAGAGTCTTTAGGTTCTATACACAATAATTCCTCTGTCTCAGGTTTTATGTAGGTGGTCCTCACCTTAGAATCAAAAACCATTTTTTTACACCCCTCTCTTAATAATTGCAATTTCTGTTCTGTAGTGAATTTAAATGTGTAAGTCTAAAGTGTTTAATTGAATCCTTTGTGTATTTTTATCCGAGTGCCTCAAAAAGTTGTTCTCATAAATTTGCTTTATAACAACCTTGCGAAACTTTCAAAATGACGTTGACACGCTAACATAAATCATTTTGAACAAAAACCCACTTTCAAGAGTATGGTAAAAATGTGTATATCCATGACGTTGGATAGTTGGAATTGCGCAACAAAGCCAAACATTGTTAACTCCTAATATATTAATTCAAAGTACCTTATCTTTAATAGGGGCGTTTTAGTCGCTAAAGCTGCTATATAGCCTCTGATCGGGGTAAAAGAATGAAGTTTCCACTCATTTGCAGCTTGAATACTCCCGTTGATTGAAAGTAATTTTGGTTTTTGGCCAGAAAAAAAAGTTACTTTTAACTCTTTAAGTGGTGAATAAAGCCCTTTACCTGTTGCTTTAAGTATAGCTTCTTTTCGGGTCCAAGCATTATAGAACGCTCTTAATCTTTCATCTGTCTGAAGTATGCTCAAGTTGTACCATTCATGCTCAGTGAGAAACTCATTTGCCATCTCTAGAAGAGAAGGCTGATTCTGGATTTTCTCAATATCTATGCCAACTGAAGTTTTGGATTTAATAGAGAATAAACTGACGGTAGAAGAATGAGATATATTGAATTCGACATTTTTCTCCTTTAAAGCAGGTTTTCCGTATTTTCCATATTTATAAATAATTTGAGACGGCTCTTGGTTTATATACCTGCTTAAAATGAGCCTAAGGATCCCATGGCTCGCGATAAAACGCTCTTTAAGATAAGAAAATTTATAGCTATTTGCTTGATTATGTTCATATTCTGATAGAAGTGAGCTCAATTTATTTAAGCGGTTTGAAGAAAAAAATCTTGTGCTTTTCCATATATGAACTTCGTTAGATAGGATTTTTTCAGTAAAACTGCCGGCGTTGTCAAGAATGAAAGGTTCCCATTCAATAATGTTGTTACAATCAGGAGGGTTCATTTGTTACATCGATCTTTGGGGGCAAAAATTATAATGCAAATTCATCGGAATGATAGCAAACCAGTACTTCATTTTCTAGGCACGTTTCAACACTTTTTCTGGGAAAAGTTTTATGAATGAATGCCATAGCTTTTTGCTCTTAGCGAAAGTTTCTTGCCATAAAGATTTGGATAGAATTTTTGAATCCTTAAAATACATATATATATGCATTCTTTGTTTCTTTTCATTTTGAAAGAACTACCTTCCCAAAGCCTTGTCTTCAGAGATGCTAGACCATTTTTTATTCATTTTAATTCACCATTCTTCTTGAAGGAAAAAGATTAGAAATAATTTCTAAAATTTGTTTTTGAGATTTTTTTATAAAAAAGTGATCCCCTGGCAGCATTTGATGACAGAATTGTTTGGATGTATGGATTTTCCAAGCCATAATATCTTCCTCAGTTACAGTAGGGTCATCTATTCCTCCTAATGCGGTTATGTCAAAAGGAAAGGGCTCAACTTTGGTGTAATGATATGTATTTGAAATTGTAAAATCTGAACGGATCATGGGCAAAAATATACTCATCAATTCATTGTCTTTTAGAACAAGGTTAGGAACTCCATTGTATTTTTCTAGTTCCTGAATAAACTCTTTATCAGGTAGGTTATAAATGGGTTTTTCTCGAAGAGGAATTTGTGGAGCTCTGCTGCCAGATGCGAAAAAGTGAAAGGGTAGAGGAAGCTTTTCACTTCTCAACGCCTTACAGAGCTCAAAGCTAATTTTTGCCCCAACACTGTGTCCTAAAAAAACGAAAGGCTTGTTTGAAATAGCTTTGAAGTCCTTTACCAATGAATCGATAATTGAGCTCAGATTATCAACTGGAGTTTCATGAAACCTGGTTGACCTCCCTGGAAGCTCAATGGCTATTACTTCGATAGTTGAGGGCAATAGGCTTACCCAATCCCTAAAAACAAAGGCATCGCCTCCTGAGTATGGGAAACAAAATAGCCGCATGGTTGCCAATGGTTTTGGATTAATTGTGACAAACCAAGGTGATGTTCTTAATTTTTCAAGGATCATTTTGTTTTCCTTTTAACCGTCGAAATTGAAGGTCAGAGTTACGAACCAACCTATACCTAACTTGTATTTCAACCAACACCCGATATTATTGCAGTTTGATTGAAGTTTTTCTTAGTTTCTGAATACTAGCTTTTAGAAATCCCATCTTCAAGCTAAAATCTGGTCGGATTTAAGATTTAATTTTCCCGAAGTCTCTTTATCTCTAGCTATAATGAATATACAATGCACTCGATTGATTTTTAAGGAGAGAGAACCTATGCCAGGCAAGCAACATAGCTTTCAAGCAGAAGCAAGCAAACTTTTGAACTTAGTTACACATTATTTGTATAAAAATAAAGAGATATTCCTAAGGGAGCTTATCTCTAATGCCTCGGATGCTTGTGATAAATTGCGTCATTTAAGCCTTACAAAAAAAGAATTGCAGAGTGCAAGTTCAGATTACAAGATTGTCGTCACTTCAGATAAAGAATCAAAAACGTTGACTGTTTCTGATAATGGGATTGGGATGTCTCGTCAGGAACTGATTAACAACCTTGGTACGATTGCAAAATCAGATACTTCCTCGTTTCTGAGTAAACTAACAGGTGATGCGAAAAAAGACAGTAATCTCATAGGGCAATTTGGTGTGGGATTTTATACTGCTTTTATGGTTGCTTCAAAAGTTGAGGTTGTAAGTCGCAAAGCTGAAAAAGAGGAAGCGTATATTTGGAGTTCAGAAGGAAAAGATTCATTTTTTATAGAAAAAACGTCTCGAGAAGAAAGTGGTACAACTATTAAACTGTATCTTAAAGAGGACTCCTCAGAGTACATTGAGCCATATCGCCTAAAGTCGCTTGTGCAAAAGTATTCAGAACATATAGCTTTTCCAATCTGTCTTGAGGACTCAGGCAAGGAAGAACAGCTAAATGAGGAAAGAGCTATATGGACCCGGCCAAAAACTGAAATCGCAGAAGAGCAATATAAAGAGTTTTATAAGCACACTTCCAATGCATACGATGAGCCATGGGTTACAATGCATAATAAAGTTGAAGGGGTGTTAGAGTACACATCTCTTTTGTTTATTCCTTCAAGCAAGCCTTTTGATTTGATGGATTCTGAACGAAAGAGAAGGCTGAAGCTGTATATCAAGCGAGTTTTTATAACGGATGATTGCCAAGAACTTCTTCCTTCATACCTAAGATTTGTTAGGGGGATTGTAGATGCTGAAGATTTACCTCTCAATGTTAGCCGTGAAACTTTACAACTTGATCCTCGTATGTCGAGAATAAAGACGACATTAACGCGTAAGGTACTGGATGAACTCAGTAAAAAGTCAGAAGAGAGCTCAGAAAAGTACATAGAATTTTGGAAAAACTTTGGCTTCATTTTAAAAGAAGGACTTTATGAAGAGTTATCTCAACAAGATTTGCTCTTATCTCTTGCGCGTTTTTCAACAACTAAAACAGAGGATCTAGTAAGTCTACAAGAATATATAGATAAGATGGAGAAAGATCAAAAAGAAATATATTACATGTTGGGAGAAAATAGAGAAGATATGTTGAAGAGTCCAAAATTAGAGGGGTTCTTGGATAAAGGGGTTAACGTTATTTTGCTCACAGATCCAATCGATAATTACTGGATAACACGTGTCACAACTTGGAAAGATTATCCTTTAAAATCTATTTCTGAAGGTGATGTGGAATTAGATAAAAAATCAGAAAATTCAGAAAAGGACTCTAAAGATAAAAAGTTTGAAAAACTTCTAGAGTTTTTTAAGAAGACGTTGAAAGACAAGGTAAAAGATGTTCGGGTATCAAAGCGTCTTAAAGACAGTCCCGTTTGTCTTGTTAATTCAGTTGAGGGAAGTTTTCCGAGCATGGTTTCTCCTAATCGAAAAAAGCTTCAACCTTCTTCTCAAATTTTTGAATTAAATCCATCTCACTCCTTAATTTTGGATATGAATAGTCTCGTCAAGAAAAATGGCAAAATAGAACGAATACAAGATATGGCGAATATGCTTTACGACCAAGCGCTAATAGTTGAAGGCTATCCTGTAATGGATGCAAAGCAGTTTTCAAAACGCCTTACAACGCTTTTAGGAAAGGAGCTCAAACTTGCTTCATAGACGGTGCTCTACTTCTGTTAGGTGGTTTCATTGCGAGAGCGCTCACAATATATAGACGGCTTAATTTTTCAATTTTCTTTTTTTAGCTGATTTCTTTTTTTCAGCAAGGTCAAGCCTCAGGACGGTTTTTTATAATGTTAAACAAGGTATTCACCCCACCAGAACCTTTATTGGATACTCTGGCAAAGACAGATACAAAGGCACCGTCAAGTTAATTAGTTAGGCTTATAAAAATCTCATATCCTCTATATTTTAGGCACAGATAATCCCATAAGCAGCCTCATCCCAGATGGATTTTGCTGCTATGAAATTCGCTCTCTGACACGATGCTTTCTTTGAATATCTGCCCACCTCTACTGAGAAAATGTTTCTTACTTTTTCCATGAGAGATAAGGTTCTTTGAACTCCTTGTGGGGATTTGAATTTAATAAGACATTTCTCTTTTCTACGGGTAGGTTGATGGGCGTTTTCAACACGATTATTTAACCCCTTATGAGAACGATGATCCGTATTCCGAGTCATATAACGTATGGGCTTAGTATAACTTTTTAGCTTATCCGTTACGATAACACGTGGCTCTGGATAGGCTCCAAATAAACGGCTTAGGAAGCGAATTGCAGCTTTCTTATTTCGGCGTTTTTGGAGAAAAATATCCAGTTCATGTCCCTCAGAATCAACTGCTCTCCACAGAATGAAGTGAACACCATTGAGTTTGAAGGTCATTTCATCAAGATGCCATTTATCATTTGGTTGTCTCTCACGCTTCTTGATAACATCCCTGAAATGGGCAGAAAACTTCACGCACCAAAGCCTTATAGCTTCATGACTCACAATGATCCCACGAAAAGAAAGCTCTTCTTGAATATCACGATAACTGTCGTTAAAGCGATGATAACGCCAAACTGCGTGGCTGATAATAGAAACTGGAAAACGGTGTCCTTTAGGAGTTTGATATAAACACATGAATTAATCCTCTGAGTTAGAATCTCAATTCATAACATAATCTTCATAAGCATCTAGAACTCAGATTAACTTGACGGTGCCGTTTTTCCGGATAGAGTTGAAGGTAAGCCTATCCAAGAAGTTAAGGCATTTTGGAAGAAAGTATTGAAGGAAGCAAATTTAGAGAATATTCGAATTCATGATTTTCGACATACTCATGCTTCTCACTTAGTATCGAGTTGGTTAAGCTTAAGTATAGTCGGGAATCTTCTAGGATATACTCAAGCAGACACTACTCGTAGATGTGCTCACTTAGCGGGCGCACCATTAAGACAAGCAACGGAATTATTTGGCGAGAAGGTGAAAAAGATGAGTGCAAAAGGTTTTTAAGGCAAAAACGAAACTGAGATATCAAATGTAAGACTAACGAAGGATTGAGCGAAAGCTCTTGAAATGGGGCAGTAGTTTTGACGAAATTTGAAACATTCTTCCCTTTACTGTGTAGAGAGAGAATATTCATTTTACCCAAACTATTCGAAAGAGGAGACACAACCTAGAGATCTCCGTCTATTTTAGAAGGATTTTAATTTACTACCTCGATTTTTGACGCCAAACTCTATTGACATGAAGGCGAAACCTCTTATAGCGTGAACTCACTAGAGATTTGAATTCATTGGAGATTTTTTAAAAATGAAAAGTCTGAATTTCTTTAAGTTTTTTTCGTTAGTTTCGCCGCTTGTGTTTTTTTCGTTAAATGCGTATGCGGGTTTAGCTTCACAGAAACAAGCAGATGGTTTGTGGAATTTTCAGAATTCAGATAATGTTCTTACTTATCGAAGGAGTGTTGCTGCAGCTAGCCAGCTTGCATACAAAGTTACACGAAGTGAATATAAAAATTGGACTATAGCGGTAGAGACAAATTACCTTGACGCCTTGAATGATGCTTTAAAGCCGTCGGAGGATTCTGCTAGACCCAAAGTATGGAAAAAAATTGAGCCTTTTAGGTTTAATGTTGGTGCCGGTATCATAAAGACTTTTAATAGTGTACTTGGTGAAAGCTTCTGGCAGGAACGTCCGAGTGAATCTTACGGTTTGATCGCATACGAGTTTGACGACACGCAGTTTCCTTCTGGAAACAATAAAGTTGGTAGGTCTGTTCTTATCGCCTACAGGGGCACAGATAGTCTACAGTCAACCTTAACTGATTTTAAAGCTTGGTACACATGTACAGATCATCTTGATGTTTTGAATAATCCAGAGTTTCAGTATATACATGATTTTTTTTACGAACCGTGTTCTAATAAAGTTTCCAACGCATTATACAAAGTCGGGAGTAGACTTCCAGTCTTGAAAAGTAAAGAGGCGCCCCTCGTTCATTCGGGCTTTCTCGAAAGTGCACTATCTTCGCAGGATGAAATTTTTTCAAAAACAACGTCCTACCTTGCTTTATCAAAGAAATCACGTGACGATGTTAGTTATATTTTTACTGGGCACAGTCTAGGAGCTGCTTTATCCCACATTCAAATGGCAATTATGCTAGAAAAATATTATGGAGCTCTACCGCATCCAAACTCTCTTTCAAGATTTAGGCTTATAACTTTTGGCTCCCCTAGGTCATTTGGAGAATATGCAGCAATAACATATGAGACTGAGAAGTTTGGTGCAGTTAATCTTTTAAGAGCCCGGACCAAATATATAGGTAGAAACACCTGTGATCCGGTAACTGAACTACCTATCAAATGGTTAATTCGCTATGACCATGTTGGATCTGAAGAAAACGTAGATGTAGTTGATGATGGGACTTTAAATGTATTAGCTAAGTATATAGGCTACGAATTACATGGAATGGCGGTTTATGAATCAAACATATAAATAGAGGAAAATTAGGAGATGTTCAGAATTAGGTTAGTAGTTATATGTTTTTTGGTGCTTGTATATTGTCCTAACCTGGTTTTGGGGGTTAATCCTATCTTAGAAGAGGAAAAAGTTAGTTGCGCAAACGCTATGAAGCTCGCGTACAGCGTTTCTCGAGAAAATTATTACTCGTTTGAACAAAATAGTGCACTTAAAGCTAGATATATAGCGGCCTTCAACGAAGGTGTTTCTTGTAAATGGAATGAGATGAAGCTATTTTCAACGACATTACAATGTTATGGAGTTAAGGGAAAAGAGCCTTTAACTAGCAAAGGGATTCTTTTAGACACGTACGGAATACTTGCTTTTCGAGAAAATACAGTTTTAGTTTGCCCTAGAGGCACTGAAGAAGAGGGTACTGAAATCAATTATTACAACAAAGAACAGGAAAAAATTTCTGCGATTGATGTAAAAAAATATCCAAATTTAAATACTTTTAGACAATTCTTTGATGGAAAGGATTCTTACCTTCAGTCAGCTTATGTGCACAAAGGAGTTTTAGATGCTTTACATTCTTCATATGATGAAGTTCTTGAAGAAATAGATTCCTACGCAAGCAGGAAAGGACTTTCGATGGACGATATGAAGTTTTTATTAACTGGGCACGGTTTAGGAGGTTCGATATCTGCTGCATTTGTTCCATCACTAAAAATGAAGTTTCAAAATTCAGCCCTATATGTTTTAACATATGGAGCTCCAACAATATTCAATGCTACGGCAGTTGCTGCAGTTCATAAAGAAATGCCTTCTGAAGACATGGTAAATTTAGTAACTAGATTGAAAAATAAGAATAAAGTTTATGATCAGGTGGTTGTATTTTCACAAAAGGCATATGGCTTCATACGTGCAGGAATGAATGTATTTATTGATGTTGAATCCTCTGTTGGACGCGCGGTACCAGTTAACTCAATTGAAGCATATGAAACCACAGAATCTTTGATAGATAAGACTGCGGACTGAAATTTGTCCTTTTTGAATCAAGTGAACACATAGTGAATTTACTAGAGATATTTTATCCTTCATATATGAAAATAAGGTTTTTGAAATAGAGTGTGCATGCCGTGTAGCATTCTTAATCCCAATTAAAAAACGAGTCTTTCTTTCACGAAGTATGAATATATTCTCTCGGGTCTTGGAAAGTGAAATTAAATCTCCTTCCCAATGCCTAAAAACTCTACGGGATTCGGCCTCTTGCGGACATTCATGTATAGAAATTCTTCTTGTTACTGCTTGGTATCGTTTTCTACGCTATCCGTGGATAGTGGTAGGGACTTTTCTTGGCTAAAAGTTTGTAGAGTTTTTGGGTTTCTAAACAATACAAGTCATTGACTCCTGTTCTTCAAATAACGTTCTCCAATTTTTTGCCAATATTCCAAAGAGGATTCATTGAAGATTTTGTTTTCCATAACATCAGTTAAGAATCCCAATACTTTCGCTGCTTTGTGAAGGGATTCATAAGACTGTAAATCTTCACCTTCTTCAATAAGAAAAGCATCTGTAAGTCCAGATTTCTTAACTAATCCGCCAAGTTGAATAATTGACCTCGTCCGTAAACGACGTTGGGTTTGTGACTGACTACTCATTTTCTTTCTCTCTTTGTTAAGTATTTTTTGAAGTCGGTTTATTTTTTGAAAAAGAAGAAATTGTTCTTTTGACACGTCTCGTTTGTCGCAGAAATCTAGAACCGGCATCGAACCAGTCCTCCACAATTGAGTCTTGAGTGGTAATTTTATTTTGTAGAAAGAGGAATCCACCCATAAGTGTTTTGTTGTCAACGTGGGTTAAGTTAAGTTTTGAAATTAGCCCCACTATTTCCTTTTGACGTTCCTGCAAAAGGGTTTGATACTGGGATTGAAGTTCTGAGATTTTTGCTTCAAATTTTTGGATCTTTAAAGAGGCATTCATATCATTTTCCTGTTCTTTTAAGAATTAAAGTTGCCTCTTTATTGAACCTAATATAGCAAATACCTTGTACAATCTCAATCAAAAGTTGATAGATAAATTTTGTGACAAATCAATAAAAACCTCTCTCAAGAGGGGAGCTCTAACTACTGCAGATTGATCAAAAACTTTATCGAACTGTACCCACCAATACTCATACGCCGTTAGGGCTTTAAATGAGCAGTATACTGCGAATAAGCGCTATAAAAAAATGTAGTCATCTGCAATCCACCGAAGGAGGCGCACTTATGTACGATTTGGAAATCGTACTTGTGCTTTGCGGCCACAGGCGTTAGTTTAAGAATCACAGGAGAGGTATAGGGACTTCATGTATCACCCATAAATAAACTTCCAGGGTTTATAAATTGTTTGACGCCTAAAGGTGTTGAATGTGGCAATTTATTCGTTGAGTTTGGGATTTTTATCACGCAGTGAAGGACGATCTTCTGTGGGTTTTAGTGCCTACATTGGGGGTGGTCATCAAAAAGACGAGCGCACGGGTGTACCGTACGGTTACTCGAGTAAGAAAGATGTGATCGTCAGTAGAATCCTCACCTCAGAAGAATCTCCAGACTGGGTCAAAACCTCATCCATTTTGTGGAACAAAGTCGAGTCCTTTGAAGATGAGGTCGCCTCTCTTAGATTCAAAGGTGATTCGAGAGACTCCGTCAAACATCAAAAAAGTTTAGAGGCAAAAGAGAAGTTCTTAAATTCTACTCAAACAGCTCAAACTATTATGGGAGCCATCCCTGTTGAGCTCAGCAAGGAACAAGCTGAAGCTTGTGTTGAAGAATTTTTAAAGGAGAGGTTTGTTTCAAGAAGTCTTGTTGTTGAATACGCCATGCACTGGGAAAAAGGCAATCCCCACTTCCACGGTATGATCACGAGGCGCCCGTTAAAAGCTGGGACTTTCTCACAGAGGAAGGACTCTGAAATCGTCTCAAAAACTGAACACAACACCACAAGAAAGCAGTGGGAGTCTGTCGCAAATAAACATCTCCAACTGGCAGGACACAGTGTACGTATTGATGCCCGTTCTAATGAAGATCGAGGTTCGCAGTTTTTGGCAACAGAACACGAAGGTTGGTATGCGCAAAAACTTGCAAGAGAGGGCGGCTACTCACGCATTGTGGCGGATAATGAAGAAACGCTTCAAAAGAACATAGCCATTATGTGTGAAAACCCCGAAGTTTTAATTAGGGAGGTTGCCCATAAACGCACAACATTCACCCGTAAACATATAGAAGATGAAATTATCAGACGCGTAGGAGGAGATTTAAAACTCTTTGCACTCTTAAAAACGAAAGTAGATGAACTCAGCGTTTCTCCCAAACTCATCCTTTCCCAAGCCAACGATAACATCGTTTATGAAGGATCAACTTTTGCAACAGAACTAAATGGATTGGCCTCAAAGTTTACGGACCAGTTGCTGGAAAATAAAGAAATTTCCGAGAAGCTTGGCAATAATATCAACAGAGAAGAGGTGTTTACATCTACCCACTACAAAGAACAAGAAGACACGATTACAACTCTTGCTGATACACTGCATAAACGTCAAACGAAGTCAGTTTCTCAAGCTTTTATTGACAGATCCATTGGGTCACAAGAGGTAGAATTTTTTAAAGAGCAACGAGACGCTGTTCACCATTTATGCAGCGGGCAAGATATCCGTATTTTAAACGGGAAGGCAGGCACTGGTAAAACAACTCTCCTGAAAGCCGTGGCCAGTAGCTATCAACAAGCTGGGTATGAAGTATTGGGGACATCTTTCCAAGGAAAGGCAGTTGAGATCATGGAGCAAGAAATTGGCATTCCGTGTAAAACATTAGATAGCTTTATGTTCCAATGGGAGAAATATCAAAAACAAAGAGACTATGTTAAAAGCGGCCGACTTTGGGGACGACCATATCTTTATGCCCATAATAAAATGAAGGCTTTGGAAAAACATCGCTTCACCAGCAATGACGTCATCATTGTTGATGAAGCGAATATGGTTGGTGGTAGACTCTGGGAGCCTTTCTTAAGAGAAGCTGTAGAGAGAGGAGCAAAAGTCCTCATCGTTCAAGATATTTCTCAAATTAAGTCGCGAGAAAGTGGGGATTATGGACGGCTTTTTGCGGAAAGATTTGAATGCGCAGAGACTCGAGAGGTATTACGTCAAAAAGTTGAGTGGCAACGAGAATGCTCAAAACTCTTAAATGAGCATAATGTTCTTGACGGCATCAAACCTTATTATGAAAAGGGTCATTTTACATGGCATGAAAGCGCAAGAGAGCAAATTCACGCTTTGCGGGATGCCTACATTAAAGATTATAATACTCATCAAAATCACATGGTCTTGGCCTATCGGAATGTGGAGGTTTATGAGCTTAACCAGGCGATTCGTGAAGGACTTAAGTCTCGTGGATATTTAAAAGAACATTTTCGCACTTTAGGTCAAGAATACGCGATTTGTGATCGAATTCGTTTTACTCAGAATGATCACTATGGGCAGTACGTTCAGAATGTTGAAGAGAAGTCCCTTTTGAGAAGTTTTTTTAAAAAGACTTCCTCCACTGGCATCAAAAATGGAACTCTTGGGATCATTGAAGAATATGATCTCAATAAAGCGCTAATGACTGTCCGACTGGAGAGAGGAAGGCGTGTGCAGTTCAGCACAGAAAACTACCCTCACATTACACACGGCTACGCAATGACCATTCACAAATCAGAAGGGAGTACTTTTGATAAAACTTTTGTGGTGGTAGACCCGTGCTTAGATCCATCCTCTCTTCTTGTTGCCATGACAAGGCACCGTCATGATGTAAAAGTGTATGTGAGTCGAGATAGGTTTATAGATTTTAAGAATTTTATAGACAAAGTCAGCCGAGGATCTTTTAAAGAAACATTGCAGGACTATCAAGTGGATGCGTCACAAAAGCCGTATTTAAGACGTGTTCAGCAATATAAAGATCTCATGGTGGAGGCGATCAATCTTCGTGAAGAGATGAGCCTCAAACCGTCACAACCTCTTTATCTACACCCATCTTACAAAGCATACAAAGTATGTTTTGAAGAGAAGAAACGAGCGGCTCAAAGCATTTTGGATAAGTGGGAAGAGCATACGCCTTACGTGCGCTTGGCTGGAATAAGACGTGATGTTTTGGAGGTCGATGCCGGATATCGTCCCCGGCTTCTCTCAGAAATAGAGTATAGAGCATCTATCCAGATGGAAGGGTATGTAGATCTCGTCCGCAAAGCGAGGAGTCTTTGGACAGAAATATCTCAGACACATCCAGGAGTGCTTTCAAAATCCCATCCCCTCTTTGAAGACTATAAAAGGTTAAAGACAGAACGAGATTCAATTGCGTCCGTAATGCAAGAAAATCCACGTCTTTATTGCCCGTTCCTTAGAGTGGAAAAAGGAGAAGATTCCCTCAAAGACTACTGGGGGAGTTCCCTCATTCAAAACGATCGCGTCTATATTGCATCCATCAAAACCCATGCACAGGCACATTTAACATCACAACTTGAGAATCTCTATTATGATCGTCTAAGTTTGCAGGAAAAGGAAAGTTATAATGTCGTAAAATCTTACTGTGACGCACGAAACGAGGCAGCCGCTCTTTATAGTCGGCTTAAAGATCGACCAAGTGTTGAGGCGCATGTCTCAAAAACGTTTATTACTCAAGAGCGTTTTAAGAAGGTGAAAATCATGCGCGATACATTGGCGCTAAAACTTGTGGATACGCCTGAAAGGTTTGAGGTGTTTTTTGAGAAGTTGGGAGTTAAAGAGGAGAAACTACTGGTTCATGCTCTTAATGGAGAAATACGAAGCAAAGTGGAGGCTTACAGTAGAGCCAAGAGTATTGAAGATCGAGGACCGCAAGCTATAGCCCTCAGGCAAGTTTTAAAACGTCCCAGTGACGTAAGAGTTGCAAAGCAAGCAGGGCTAGATGTAAATCGAGTAACTTTTGATAGCGCTCTCTACTCTAAAGTTCAAGCTGGAGAAATATCTCCAAAAATCAATCCAGATCTTATTTATTATCCCATAGAAAAGTATTTGAGGTCATCAAGGGAAGCCGCTCGTCTTTGGAAAGAGGTTAAAACGCCTGCAAATCGGAATGGTGTCGAAGAAGAATGGCAATCAGCTGTTACTGCTCGTAATGAAAATGCTCAACGCCTTTTAGGCAATAAAGTAGCAGTCTCTGTTCTGACTCGCATGCGACCAGGTATAGAAACACGTCTTCAAAAGCATTTAGGGTATGCAGAAAGAAGGCATGTACCCTCTACCCATGTTCTTGAAATGGCTCGAGGGAGGTACAGAGACATAGCCATTGATTTACTTGGGAGCCCAAATGCCCGTATGAGCACGAAATCATCGCTCCGGTTTGGTCAAAAAGGCTCTCTTGTTGTGAACATCTCTGGTGCTAACGAGGGATTGTGGAAGGATTTTGAACATAATGAAGGGGGAAATATCTTTAAGCTTATTGAGCGAGAAAAAGGAACAGGTTTTAAGGAATCGGTGGATTATTTAGGTAAACTTTTAAATGTGGAAGCAGATCTCAAAATATCACAGTTACCTTTGATACAACGTCAAGAGCAGTCACAAAAACAAACAGAAATAGATCACGCGAAAGATTTTGAGCAGCGCCTTGAAGCCGTTCTGGAATTGCAGATGAAGTCAAAGCCAATTGAGAGCACAGTAGCGGAATCCTATTTACGTGATGAACGTGGCATTCAAGGAAGCTCATCAGAAGATTTACGATTTATTCCAAAAGGCACAGAGTTTAAATACAAAGGGGAACGTAAGGACTTAAATCATGACTGCATGGCAGCATTTGTGAGAAACGAAGATGGTGAATTAAAATCCGTTCAACTAACAAAACTGGATGTTAAAGGCAAACGTGTCCTGAGCAGGGACGGAGAAAAACTCAATAAGATTCAGTACGGGATCGCGAAAGGATCCTTTGTGACACTCCAAGATGCTCCAAAAGATTTTGACAGGGTATTTATTGCGGAAGGTGTTGAAACGGCGCTTTCTATTAAAGAGGCAGGGGTAGATGGAAAGATCGTCGCCTCCTTGGGGATTTACAATATCGGCAACTATCAGGGGAGTGAGAAGGAAATTATTATTTGTGCAGATAACGACGATCACAAACAAAACGCGCAAACTCAAAAATTCTTGGAGAAAATTCAAAGCCAATTTAAGGAGCAGCAAGATAGGAGTGTTACCATTATAAAGCCCTCTAAATCAGGACAAGATTTTAATGATGTTCTAAAAGAGAAAGGGCCTCAAGGCGTTCGAGACTACATGAAGGCCTGTCATGATACGAAGAAGTCCCAAGTTCAGGAAGTACACAAACCGGAAATACAGCTAGATGCGACACCTCGTTCTAAAATCTCGTCAATTGAGAAAATAGCCTCTTACATGGAAGATAAGCTCAAGGAGATAAAACTCGATCAAAACTCATCGCTTGGTGAAGATGCACGAAAAGATCTGAGTGCCTACATCCAATTGTTTACGAAAGACGATTCCCTCAGGAAGGAGCTAAATGTTCATAACCCGGTACTCACCATGGAACTGAAAGATTATATTGCAAAACAGCAGGAACACGTTAAATCACGAGGTTACGATAGATGAAATTACAGGTTTTATATGAATTGGGTGTTCGTATATTCAATATGGGAGGAACGAACTAACCAAAGTACTGTAAAGAGATCTCATTTACTATCTTTCTTTAGTTTAGTATCCTTTTAGGTAGGTGGCTGCAGATCCAATAGTATTGGATAATATCAGATAAGTAGCTGGTCTCATTTGGATTCCTCGGCTCACTAATGAAGAAGCTATTAGAGGAGTAGGACCATATGAAAGAAAACTAGAGTTGGGTTGGGATTTTTGTTGTTGGGGATAATCGGGTAAAAAATCGTTTTTGAATAGAAATAACGAGATTATATCTTGACTTATTGCTTATTAGTTTTAGACTATGAGCTGTATAATACATTAGGTGATGAATATGTATAAAATATTGATGTTTTTTATAGTGATAATGTTTCCATTTTCGGGTGGTGCTGTGCAGATTGATTTAAGTGAGAAAGGTATAACAGATGATTCTGTGGCTGCTGCTATAACTGCTCCTAGACCGGTTGCTATTGGTGAGGTATTTAAAAAATTTGGGTCTGATCATATGTTGGACAAATTGAAGGTTATTAATTTAGCAAGTAATGAAATTTCCGATGAAGGAGCACAAGTTGTTTGTGACTCCTTGAGAAAAATGCCCAATATGGAGTTCATCGATCTATCATATAATCGTATCAAGCAGGAAGGCATAATGAAGTTCATACCACTAATTATAGAAATGGAAAATTTGAAGGTCAATTTAACGCAGAATTATGCAGATGTTACCGCAATTTCTTATTTCTATGACAATTTGAGAGCAGAGGCAGAAAAACAATCGAAAGATTTTGAAGCATGTTCGAACAGAGCTATTTTCTTTGATGAAGGAATTTTGTCTCATGAAGGTACGGTCAGAAAATTACGAGAAAAGTTAGCTAATCATGCAAGTGAAAATTGGTTGCGTACACATCAGAATTTCTACCAGCAATCTACAATAGCTCACTAAGCTTCAGACTTCAGAAAACAGGATGAACATTATTATGGTAAGAAGTGTGGTCGCGTGCGTGTGCTTGCTTTTTAGTATACAGACAATCTTTGCTTCGCCAGAGATACGTGGATGGCGTGGGGTTGATAGTGAAACTTTAGAATCTCTGCATCCTAGGGCTAAAATTTTTGAGCACCATAATGAATTAGCCCAAATAGAAGAAGAAGTTCTTCAAGGAATAAAAAACTTTGACAGAGATTGGGCGGGAAGGAATATTTTCGTTGTTAGGTTCAATTATCTTGTTTTGGATGAAGAAACCCAACAATATGAACTGGAAAAAGTATTGGATGAAGATCTAGTTTACGATAGTTCAAGTGCTAATATAACTTCAGTCAACGGAATTAAACGTTTTATAGGAAGTAAACTACAAGAAAATTTGCTTTCAATGCTTAAATACGTTAATTCAGAGGATACGGATACTTCTACAAAACAGGCAGTTTCAAAACAAAAACACACAGACAACCAAAGGAAAGTAAATTCTTCGTATATGGACTCATATGAATCCTTTGATTCATTTTCTGATATTTCAGAGCTGCGAGAGAAACTTAAGGAATACGAAAATCGTTTTAGTGGAAGCGTCCATTTCTTTGATTTTAACACGACGCAAGATGAAATTGACAAAAGCTTTAGAGCACTCCTTAATTACACAGAAAAACTTCCAGAATTAAATAAGCAAAATGAAAGGCTGAAATTAACATTTAATACAGTTAGCGAAGAATTCTCGAGAAAGGCAGAAGAAAAATATACTGAAGTAAATGACGCTTACCAACGTGAGTTCACGGGAATAAGTGCCACACTTGCAGATCTACGGGATCATGCGAATCCCTTAAAGTATAAAGAAGAAGACTATTTTAAGCGCGTTAGAGCAGCAGAAAAAGAATTTGATGCTTTTAGGAGGAGATTAGATTTTGATGCGATCAGGCGAAATGAAGTTCTATATCAGTTATGGCATAGTGAACAGAAGTTTATTGGTGATTTGCGAAGACAATTTAATCTTCCTGAAGCAAATAGATTTTTCAAAGTAAGAGAGCAAAGAGCTGGAAAGAAACGAGTATTTTTTATGATCAATATTCATTCAAGGTTTGATATTTGTGGAGATACTTGTGGGCCTGGCCTTCTCGCTACTTGTTCTCCCTTTGGTGAATTTGCGGAAAAAATTCGTGAACATTTTAGAACGGATTTTGCACTTGTTTCCTCTTTTCGGCAGTTTAGAAATCAATGGACATCCCAAGAGGTTGAAGACTTTAAAAAAGAAGCTGCTTCAGACATAAGAGAAGAAAAACTCCCATATTTTCCCGCTTTCTATGTTGGAAATTACTCAGAGGTTCAATCTGGAGATGATACAGTAAATGAGTAATATGTATCAGTCTATCATCAGTTTTGAGGGCACCGTCAAGTTAATCTGAGTTCTAGGTGCTTATGAAGATTATGTTATAATTTTAGATTCTAACTCAGAAGATTAGATAATGTATTTATACTCCTAAAGGTCAGGGGGGGACGCCATGGAGAAGATGCAACCTGGATTTCGAACGCTGAGAAGTGGTACAGCTACCCTGTGTATCAAGACATGTCCGTTGACGATCGGGAAGCTCGAAAGCACCGATATAGGATTAGTTGTTTTAGACCAAGCTATTGGTAAGGAAACAGGTATTATCCATCACGATATTACTGAAGATGAGATTTTAAAATCGTTGGAATTGCAAGTAACAGGCTACCTCGCTGTTTTCTCGAATAAACACGTGGGAGATAGAATACATGATTACTATGAAGGGCCCAGTTATCAAAGTAGACGACAAACGAATTTTTTACGACATCGACACTTCCGGAGGTCAAAGTGGAAGTGGAGTTTACGATGTTAGTGACAATCCAACTGCAAGGTATGTTCTTACTTATGGTTCAGATGACTATAATATAGGCACGCGTGTTAATCAGTTGATGATTGATTGGATAAAAGGTGTAATTGATTATGAAGAAGGAGAGTCGTCATGAGAAATTTTTTTAATTTTTTTGCTGGAGGAGCAACAGTTTGTACTCTTTTGCTATCGTTCGAGGTGGATTCTATGATGAAATACAAAACACCCGGTAATGATGATTTTAACGTAAAACAAGGAACAGGTTTGGTGCCCCCAAGTTGCAATAAACCTCAGAAGATGAAAGTGCCCGATTCCGATCTAAGTTCGTATCACACAGATGAAGATGGTCGGACTTTTTACGTTAAGGGGACTGATGTGACTAGATCAGAGACTCAGAAACTTGAAGTTGTTAATGAGTAGTTATTGAAGGAAGCTTCGGGGTTTTGATTATATAGATACCAATCGTGGAGGAGAGCCGCGGGAGATATGGAAGCGCTATGGTGTGCGATGCTATTCTATATCTTTTACAAAATTATTTATTTTCAAAATGAAACTTAGATCATTCCTTACCTGGCGAGTAAATATTCCTCGACCGGATTGGGAACGACTCTGATAGAGTACCTAGTTTTTTCCACTGATCTGGAGCTTGAAGTCTTTTCAAAAAAGTGTTTTTTCTCAAAAAAGTCCTTGTGCAATTTCATAAACTCTTCCATGCCGGCTTTTAGCTCAGCTATAGAAAAGTTCCACACAAGTTTTTTCATGTCGTTTTTATTTTCAACTCCAAGCTCTAAGATTGCACCTCCGCCGTCTTTAAGGTGGCTAAATATAGAAATACCATCTTCAAGCCCACAAGTTTTCTGTTTCATACGAATCACTTCAGACTGCTCAAGACTGCTCCATGGGAACATTACGCGCTCAGCGTTCATTAGAATGTCAAGAGAAGGATCCTTTTCAAAGAGAGCTTTCTTTAGATATATTTTGCCCCAGGCATCGTTTGAGAAATAGGTTGATGCTTTTCGATTGGGCGAAACGACACCATACTAAACTTATTTAAAACCAAGTGCCTTAAATTTCTTAACTACTTCTGAAAGTTCTCTATTTTCAGGTAATATCCTTATTTCATATTTCTGTTTACTGCTCATACCGGAACTCCATATAGATCCACTAAAAACGATCACCAATGCATATGCTAATAAGTTAAAACTATAGAGAAACCTCTGCACAACAAATCCACATTAACTTGACCGTGCATCAAGATTATGACACTTGCTTTTAGAGTTTAGAAATGTCCGATTCCCTTAAGCCCGTCATTTTCATAATCTCCTCTAGCGATATCCTTTTATTTTTCATTCTGCTGGCTATCTTTAATATTTCTTCCATTTTACCTTCTCTCAGCCCCTCTTCTCTTGCTTTTTTAACGATCATAGCCGTGTGTTGAGAGTATCGGCTGTATTCTTGATCGTTATATTGCCTCATAATGTCTGGAGGGAATTTGTCCATCCGAAGTCTCTCATAAGCCTCACGAATAACCGGAGATTTTACTTTATCCACATCATTCCATGTTTTATAATGAGCCGCACGAAAAAGCTCAACCCACTCACGCATTTTAGGGTCTGCTACAGGTCCTTTACTTAAAACAGAACACTGAATTAACTCAATACCATCAATTTTGTCCTCAGGATTTAAGACATCAACAAACTTATAATGTTTAATTACTTCTTTTGGTCTAACTACCCAACGCTGCATATCACTCTTTCCACCTCCAAGAATACTAATCGCAATAACCTTTTGGAGTTGTCCCCAATTGTCACCTGAACGGAGTTGACGATCAAAATAGAGCGCGGCATAAGCAAGAGCACGTCGGTCCAAGAAATCTTGAGGAACGACTTGAACTGCAACAATCGCATGATGTCCATCAGAGAGGCGGCAAGTTAGATCCATTTGAGCTGCTTTTAAAGGACGTGGAAACGCATCTCTTAAATCGTTAAAGTGATGGGCAAATTCACTAAGAATTTGTGTGTCTCCATTCTGTTTTTGAGTCGAATTTGTCTCAGCAATATATAACTCACCTTTACTAATACGGTGCATGAGAGAAGCCGTTTTCTTTGTATTTAAAATGTCTCTTAGTTCTGTAAATTCCTTTATAGGCGATAAGTTGTGATTGAGAGTTTCTGTACTTATAATATCAAGATTTTTCGCAAAAGTTTGGACAAAATCGAGGCGAACATCGTCCGAAGTGAGCATATACCGAAAAGCGGAATCGTAAGTCGGTATCCCAAAGATTTGATCAGTTTCTTTATCATCTACTTCCTTCAATTGACCTGTTGTTGAATGAAGTAAACGTCCAGGCTTAGCAATAGTAAAGGTAGCACGATGTGTGCAATGCCTAAGTAACCCCAATGTCTCCTTAAAAAATGGTTCAAATCCTCGCAAAGGATTTGAACTTGCTTCAAGGGAATAAACCATGAAAACTAATATCAGTAAGAAACTTACAAAAAGGTATTTTGAATATTTCATAGAAGCTACTCCTTATATGAAGTAATTCATGTTACTAATAAATCACCTCATTTAATCTGTCAAACTTTAGCTTCGGCTGTGTCGTAAACTCATAATATTTCCAATGTAGTAATAACGCCCCCGCGTTGCAAGAAGCTTGACGGTTATGAGAAGCCAAAAAGGCAGGGGTGCCTCAAGAAAATTCTTAAGTAATGCGCTTTAAAAATCAGTCTACTCAGCTTTTTCCTAATGTTTTCAGTATATGTGCTTATGCCTTTTGTTATCAAAACCATGCCATTGTTATATGGGCGGAATCCCTAGAAAAACAGTGCAAGTAATAGATCCTTATTTTTTCATGAGGTGGCCCTATACAAGCAAACTAAAGACTGACTTAATTAAAATGCGTAAAGAAAACTCCCGGATTAATTTAATTTAGCAACTTTGCCTGGTTAAAACGTTCTACCTGAGGGACACTAAATTTAAAGCGCTTCAGACTTCTGTTTTTACATATTAGCCTAAGAATTTAATTTTTTTTGGACTGTTCATAATTATATTCAAATACTTACGGTGTGCTTCAGCTTCTTCTGGCAGCATGTGATATGAACGCACAAAACCAGCAAGATGCTGTTCAGGAGCCCATATTAGCTTTCTTGCAAGCTTTAACTTTTCAGATAGTTTTCCTGGCAACGCTTTTAGTAATGCATTTACATTTTGTGCTATTACGAGATCACCCCTGACATCAATGTACTCGATACTTTCCATTGAAAACAATGGAACCAGCCTAAGAATTCCCTCACCAAAAATTTACGTTTCTACCAAATTTAAAATTCGCAACTTTTTAAATTTTAGCAATTCTTCAACTAAAGCATCCAATTCATAATTAAAAATATAATTTCTGTTAAGATCTAGTATTTCACAAGTCTCTCTATGATCAGCCAACCTTTGAATTGCAACCGATGTCGAAACATATGATCTCTCATCTGTAAAAAGGTCATAAGACAACCCATTTACTGAAAAATCTGTGCAAAACCCCTCTTCTGAAGAAGATTGGCTAGCTACTAATCCAAAAAAAACGGCTATAGTTACATACCTTAAAAATTGATTTGCCATGAGACAGGTACCTTAGATTTATTTTCTAGAACAATTAGTTCTAAACACCAATAAAGCGAGCCAGTTATCCGCTACAGCCTCTTACTTTTTCTTCAATCTTCCCTGACAAACCATCCGATAATAATGTCTATGCGTTTTCAAGCATTTTCTGAATGAAGAAGAAAATTGTGCGAACTTGGTCCCAATTCACTTTCTGGGACAATTATAAATTTGCTGCGTACTCTCAATCTGTTGTCAATAGTTTCAACCAATTCAGAATCTAAATGATCAAAGGCATCGTTCAAAGTAAAAGAATTGTTCGTAATAATAATAGACTTAGTAGTTTTATTTCTAGCAAATTTTAAGAGTGACGCCAAGTGGCTCGTATTAAGTTCATTAGATGAAAAATTAAAAAAAACGATATGATTGAACATTGATAACGTGATTAAAATTAAATAGAACCTCCTAAAAATGCCCACTATTCCATCATATCAAATGATTATATCATGTCTAGAGGTTAATAGAGGTATCCAGATTAAAAAAAACGTGGATTTAAATTTGTCGGTTCTACCTCTGCTATGCTTTTATGTAGGCAACCGGCATGATGAATGACCATGCTACTGGTTGTTTCAGATATAAGGAAATAGGCTAGTAAAATGGATAAAATTAATATTCAATATTACAAAACTAAAATCGGTGAATTAATCTTAGGTTCATTTAATAATGATCTTTATTTGCTTGATTTTAGATATAGAAAAATGAGAATCGCGATTGATAGCCGAATCCAGAAAGGGTTAGAGGCTGACTTTATTGAACGAAATAATCAGCTTTTAGAAAGAACCCGACAGCAAATTGATGAATATTTTTCTGGAAATAGAAAAAAATTTACAATCCCATTGTTGTTGGTAGGTAGCTCTTTCCAGAAAAATGTTTGGAAATTGTTGTTGAAAGTACCCTATGGAACCACCTCAACCTATCTGCAATTAGCAAAAAACATAAATAATAAGAAAGCCGTTAGAGCAGTTGCAAATGCCAATGGAGCCAATGCCATAGGTATCATTATCCCCTGCCATCGTATCATTGGCACAGATGGCAGTCTTGTAGGGTATGCAGGTGGATTAGCTGCTAAAAAACGACTATTAAAACTAGAAAATGACGAATTTCGAAGTTAATGATTAAACCCCAAAGTGAATTTCTTGAATATATACTCGAATTATTAGAGCCTTCGGGCGATATAACATCGTGTCGTATGTTCGGTGGTTATGCTATCCGGAAAAATAATTTGCCTATTGCCCTGATATTCGGTGATTAGATATTTTTCAAGGTGGATGAAAGTAATCAAGCAGATTATGAGGCGATGAGCAGCTCACCATTCTCCTACGAAAAGAAAGGCAAAACTATAATTGTTTCCAACTGAAAAGTACCGATTGAGATATTGGAAGATCCAGGTGAACTGATACAATGGACTGAGAAAGCCTATCAGGTAGCGTTTAGAGCAAAGAAACAATAAAGCAGACATTTAAGAAACATCTCTTTTTGCCTTCTGCACACCCTGATATTCTTCCCCTGGCACCGTCAAGTTATTACTCCGGAAGTAAAACAGTTGTCGAATGTTTGTGACGCAACTAGCATCTCTTAAGGAAATTCTAATTTAGAACGCTAACTGTTTGCTAGCCGGAGTAATAATGAGCTTAGCACTCATTCATCCATAATTGAGGCTGGAGAGACATTAAAGCGGCTTCGCTGCAGATGAAGAGAGCAGATCTAAAAGAGTTTCGCTGTTTATGTGTCCTTTGTGAATACCTCCCCACATCAACGGAAAAAATATTACGTAATTTTCCCATGAGAGATATGCTTCTCTGGACTTCTTGAGGAGATTTGAACTTGATCAAAGACTTTTCCTTGCGACGTGTTGTAGGTTGATGAGCATTTTTAACACGATTGTTCAAACCTTTATGAGATAGATGTTCTTTCTCAGGACACATAGAGCGTATAGGCTTTATGTAACTTCTCAACTTATCTGTTATAATGAGGCCTGCTTCAGAATATCTGTCTAACAAGCGACTTAAGAAACGAATAGCAGATTTCTTATTGTGACGTTTCTGAAGAAAGACATCGAGCTCATATCATTGTGAATCAACAACACTCCATAAGATAAAGGGTTTCTCATTGATTTTAAGAGTCATCTCAGCAAAATGCCACGTATCACTTGGACTTCTCTCTCGCATCTTAATAACTTCGTGGAAGTGCCTTGAAAATTTGAGACACCAAGAACGAATTGTTTCATGACTCACAATGATCCCACGAAAAGCCATCTGTTCTTGAATGTCACAGTAGCTATGGTTGAATCGGTGGTAAAGCCATGCAGCATGACTGATAATGGAAACTGGAAAACGGTGACATCTAGGCACTAATAATAAGGATATGGTGATAACCTTCATAATAAAATTCCAACATAACACAAATCCACATTAACTTGACGGCGACTTAAATAAGCCTTGTTTTTACATATTATTAAATTATATCAATAAATTATGTTTTTTTGTTTGTGCGGAAGTTTCTAATAAATTATTATATTCAAGTCGATTAAAATTAACTGCATTTTTGATAAAAGAGCGGGGCAGCTATGATAAAATATGGGTTGAATCTGATGGTCGGCGTATTTGCGCTGTGCTTTTCTATATCAATGCATGCACAAGGAGGAAGAGGTGATGAGGCATCTGAGGATGCTAGACAAAAGCGTGTTTCATCTTTCCAACAACGAACAAATGGTAGCCGTTTAAAAGTAAGCAATTTTGAGTTTGATGAGCGAGAACTTAAATTGCCAACATGGTCTGATGACTTAGAAGAAAGAAAAAGTCAAAAAGCTGCTTGGATCAGGCAGCAGCAAGAAGAATTTGAAGAAATGCAGAGAAAAGCAGACTCTATAATGCACCCTACCAATCCAGAAATTATAAAAATGCGCAGGGAAGCTAGAGAGGGAGCTATTCGATCTCATTTTTTGATTCCAGATGGGCGTGGAGGTTATATGCCGAATCCAGCAGTTTTTGGAGATAGAAGTTGGGTGACCGCAGGTCGTGGCAATCATGTAGCTTCACACTAAAACAAATTCCTATATTGCGCGTGTTTTTAGCGGGTTGTTTTTTAGGTATTTAATATTTTATCATTTTTAAGTACCATTTCATGCAACTATGCCTCCCCCGGATTTTAATATTCTTAGTTTTATTATTCAATTCTAGTTGCGCTTTTGCACTATACCCTTCGTGAATAAAAGTATGGACTTTTAGGAGGCATTACCTTATAAGCTATTGTTATGAAGACGTTTTTAAGCCAATCAGAAGAAGAACAGCTAAGAAAGCAGCATAGGCGAGAGAAAAACGGTCGAGTTCGAGA
>JABJFC010000091.1 GCA_018662925.1 Alphaproteobacteria bacterium
AACTCTCACCGAGTTAAAACACAACATATCCAAATATCTTTTTGGAACTCAAAAAAGTCCTGATATCGTTAAATCATATTTCCTAAAATCAGAGGTCTCTTACGCTGCTTAATGTAAACTGTTTGCTGGCCGGAGTAATATCTAAGAGATCTCTATAAATTAAACAGCTAAGAATTCCTTTGAAATTTCTGTAAAAAAAGTGCAAGATACAAACCAAATATGAAATTTTAATGGAATGTGTCTGTGTTTAATAAATTTGAAAAGTTCTGCTTCGTTTCTTTATTAAGTTTGGTGTTGAGCATAGTCTCATTTGGTGGGTTTGCAGAAGAGATTTTAGACTCAGACGAACACACCACTCGAACTAGAGCACCAAGTAAAATTACTAGACTTCCCTTGTCCAAAGAACGTAGCGTAACATTCCAAATGTCAGAGGTGGATAGACAAAAACTGGAAGAGATTATGCAATTGAGAGAGCTTCGTAAGACAGAAGAAATGAAGAAGCAAAGGAGCTCTTCGGAATAAGGACTATAGGTTTTGAGAGAGGGTCGATTGTGTAGTTATGTTTCGAAACTCTTCTCCGAACTTTCTCAAGCCTTGAGCCAAAAGCCAAGCTTGAGCAGCTTTTATACGTTTCTCTAACCAGTCTTTTTCATAGTTTGCTTTTGTGTGCTTGTAAGGGAGAGCATTTAATACGTCGATAAAAGCATCTTGGTATGCAATACGCCGTGCTTCAATAGGACTTATGTGGCCATCGTACTCAGAAATAGCACATCGTTCTTCAAAATTGTAGATGAGAGAAGCATTGCCAATTAATCCTTCGGACTCA
Organism: Alphaproteobacteria bacterium; assembly: GCA_018662925.1. Taxonomy (NCBI): domain Bacteria; kingdom Pseudomonadati; phylum Pseudomonadota; class Alphaproteobacteria; species Alphaproteobacteria bacterium. The sequence goes on from JABJFC010000091.1 coordinate 827, forward strand.
TTTTCTAAATTTTCATCAAAAGTGCCCTGGGTAGGAACCGACAAAACCGACAAATCAATTTTCTTTTTACATTTGTCAGGTTTGTCGGTTAGTGATCTGGGTACATTTTCTAAATTTTTATCAAAAAGGTCTTGGCTAGGAACTGACAAAACTGACAAATCAATTTTCTTTTTACGTTTGTCAGGTTTGTCGGTTCTATTCCTCCCCTCTTTCTGAAGAAATTTCTGCAACCAATTGCTCATGATAGATCTCTCTTTAGAATTTTTGGATTGATGAGATAGCGAACTATCATTTTTCCTTTTTCTAATATTCTATTTTCTTTAATCCAGCCACTCTCAATGAGAATGTCACAAGCAGAAAGAACTTCTTCCCTTTTCTTTAAGAGAGACCAGTCTTTCCGATAGATATCTCTCACATCAAAATTTTCTCTAAATGCACCAGCTTGAATTTTCCGCGCAAGATTCCTTGCTGCCTGATATGAGGGACTTAGCGTGCTCTCGTAAATACGACGGGCGTGAGCTTCTAAATAATCACACCACGCTGCTGCGCGCTCGATACAGTCAACACTGATGGCTCCTGGAGATTTTCCACTGGCTATATTGATAAGATGAAAAATAAGAGCTAACGATGGTAGAAGCTTTCTATATTTTGTGAGGTGCTCGATGAGAATTGGTTCGTCATTGTCGCTGCGCAGCTTACACTCGAGTTCAGTGAGCCACTCATAAAAGATTTGCTGCGCTCCTTCATCGAAATGAAAATAAGGAATTCCTGATTTTTCATCAACGTGCCCCCCATAATCGGTAAAATTCATCTGCGCTAGCTTTACCATAATGGCCGAAGTCTTTTCATCTGCTTGATCGTTGGGTTTACGATCTACCAGGCTCCATTTCTTATGAGTATCTGGATAAACCAAGAGTTGAAAGCGTTGTAGCAGGCCATCATTTTCAAGGCCTGTCAAAACACGTTGAAAATAATTTAAAAGCTTAGTCGGTTGGGTGCTCCCAAGAAGGGAAATGCAAAGGTTTTTCGTATGGATCGTTCCGCGCCCAATACGATCCGTTGTTTTGGATCCATATCCGTTCCAGGCTTCCAAATAAAAAGTACGATCGCTTTCGTGCCCTTCTTTATCCCAACTAGCTAAAAGTCCCATAAGCTCATCTCGGAACAAAAGAAGCCCTCGCCCATTTCGGCTCAAAAGCTCATGCATTTTTTCAATTGTGGTATCATTAGTACTATAGCGTTTACATACTACCGCTGATGGCTCTTGTAGCGATCTCAATTCCTCTTTTGCAAACTCCATTGCAGACGCATCTGAGACACTTGCAGCTTTCGTCATTTTTTTCTTAATGACTTCTCGGCTCGCCTTGTAAGCCTCAATATCTATATCGTAGTTCTGCTGATCTTTTTCATAAATCTCACGAGCCTCAGCTTCTAACAATTCGAGAGGTTTCATAATCTCTTTAAGTGCTGGGCTTTTTAAGGTACTAGGAGCACCTATAATGCACCCCCAAAGATTGGGAATGACTGTCCAAGTATCATGGCGCTTGGGTCTTATCCCACAACCGGCCCCTATAAGAGACGAAGTCACAACCACTGCACTCACAGCAACATAATCCAAAGGACATTGCATGCGCTCTGCAATATCCACCAGCCAAGCTCGATAAGGCTCAGGAATCAATTCAGGGGGGAAATCTACAACGGGTAGAAGCTGTTTTTTAATAGTGTTGATGGGTTTAGGATCGGACCAATCAATGGAGGAAATAGCCGTCTCGATTTGATGTTTAACCGCTTGAAGTCCTTCTCGAACATGAAGATCATTAAAATCTGTTGGTTTGGTGTCAGCATTTTTAAAGGCAGGAAAAATTACTGAACAGTCATACCTCTGAGCAGCTTCCTATGCTTTTTGACGCCCTATATTGTGTTCTTTACAACAGTCGTCGTCTCCAGCAATGATGAATGGACTTGCCGGATAGTTTTTTCTGAGCGCCTCAATGACGGGCTCGAGATTACCAGCATCAAATGCAATAACCGTTGTTTGGTAGGTCGCCATGTATACACTGGCCCCTGTAGCATAGCCTTCTGTGATGATGATAGGCTTTCCATTCACCAGAGTGCCAATCTGATGAAAGCAACCCTTCTTACGGCCTCCTGATAAAAAACGCTTTTTTCCATCAGAATTTATAAATTGTAGGCTCCATAACTTACCTGCGGTATCTTTTAAGGGGAGCACCATTGCACTTTTATGGAAGCGAACGCCAAAAGCCTCGACTTTCTTCTTTAGAAGATAGGAAGAGGTCCCTGTCTCAGAATAGGTGTTCCATTGACTTAGAGCAAAGGCTGATCTTTCCTGATGTTTTCGGCCCTTCTCTTCGTCAGAGATTCTTTTAGCCTGTTCAATTTGTAGCCTAAGATTTTCTGTGGTTGTAAAAGACAAGCTTTCATCCTTTACGCTCCACTTTCTATGGAGGTCCTTGCTCCAGTCTCCAAAAGCACCTGCCATTCCATAGAAAACATACCAACCATCTTTTTGATTCTTTTTTCCCGTAGAAAATCGCTGAATCGTTCCACTAGGGATAAGCTCATCTCTAAAAGCTATACCTTCACGATGCATCGCACCTATAAACTCTTGCTTATAATCCCCCTGATTTAAAGACACCCGGTTAGTCGACAAAGGAATGATGACTGGATCATATTGAGAATGATTTTCAGAAGGATTTTTCATTAACACATTCCCTCTTCATCGGTTAGATTAGTCACCGTCCTCCTCTCGACAAAATCTAGAAGATCTGCATAGCGGTATTTGACCAATCTCCCAACCTTTATGACGGGGAGGTTATATCGTTTCGTTGATTTCCAGACGGCAAGGGTGATTTCCTTAACGCCTAAAAATTCAGCGGCTTCTTTACGACTTAAGAGTCTATGTGGATTTATTTCATTCATGCGATGTAATTCCTTCTATTTTAGTAAAAATGAAACTTGTTTAATAAAAGTATAGAAAGGAAAAACTAGAATAAAAGTTAGATTTTAAAATTTCTAAGGTGAGGCGTTTCCAAAGACTTGAAGAGAAGAATATAGATTTTTAAAGATCTAGAGAGATTTTACTGCCGCAATAATTTTGCGGAGGTAATGTTTTCTTTTCTTAATTTAGAGAATTAATATGTTGGGTTATTGTGTCTCTTCAATATTTTTCTCTCTCTGATTTTAGTTGACAAATTCCTTTTAATTTGTAAGCTAACAGCTAATAGAGGATTAAAGTTTTTATACGGTTATTTGACGAGATATTAAAATGGAGAAGTAACATGAAAATTAAATTTCTTTCTCAATTTACCTTCATTTTAGCTATAGTAGCTTTTACGTCCACAGAGAGTAAAGCTGAGGCTATCAGTATGCGTGGGAAAAGTATTGTGGACACCGATATAGCAGATGCAATGTGCTCTCCACGTACTCTATCTGTACGTCGAGTAGTGGAATATCTTGCTAAACAACCGAACCTAGAAGAAGTTACAGAGTTGGAGTTTAGAGAAAACGATATGTCAATGGTTGGCGTTTCAGAGCTTTTGGATTTTGTTCTCAACAAAATGCCGGCCTTACAACATCTAGACGTTTCGTACAACAAAATTTACGAATCGAGAGAAGTAGATGTTGACGTGGCGTTTCGCAAAAAGCTTCACGAACTTCTCAGCAAGCAAGATTTTGAGAAATTTTCTTTCCATGTAAATGGAATTGCAAATATTGGGTGGGTGCGTTCATTTAATTCATCACTTGATAATTCTGAATCGTTGAAGCTTGATTGGCATGGTTAGTCCGGTTTTGTAATGCATAGAACGACTTTCTAGGCATCGATCCCTTGAGTTCTACTTTTTAGGAGATAGATATGAGAGTGAGGTTTTTACCTGTATTCTTGTTGCAGCTTGTTTTTTGTTTAATTATCTCTCTTGTTCCTGAATTCTGCTTTGGAATAGAACCAGAGGATGATTTTGGGTGTAGGTGGGTTTCCACCCTAAACCATAGTATCCATAGCGTAGGGGAAACGGAAAAATTGTTGCTTTTTCGTTCTGGAGAGAGGAAAGCAAGAGAAAAGGAATTTTTTGACGTAGATAAAATTCACCTACAAATGTCAAAGGAGCTCCAAAGAGGAACAAAGAAAGATCCATCAATTGCTAAATCAGTGGGTGGGGACCATAATATAGTTGTGGCCTCCATAAGTATGGTAGTTCAACACGATTCAGGACCAGCTGTTTTTAATTATCCGTTGAAAGAGGTTTTTGTTAGTGGAAGTGCTGATGTTAATCGTCCCCTATCTTGGGGAAAAGTTTGTGTTGGTGCATCAAGTTATTCTGTTTGTGAAATATTCGAGGCACTTCATGCTAGACTAGAGCAGCATTCGAATACTCGTATTAACGAATTAATACATCTATGGGGGGCAGCTCAAAAAGAAGTTTTAGATGAAGCGCGAAGAATTGCTGAGGAAGCGATGAGCACTAATTCACCCCCTTCTAATTATCGTTATGGCGAGATAATGAGCAAACATGCTGATAAATCTAACACTGTTCTTTTCTCAGCGACAGATAGCGAGCAATATTTAATTAGATTTTTAAAAGATAATTTCTATAAAACTCAAGAGGAATTTCCGGATGTTGTTGAGGGGATTTACGGGAATATGCGAAATGAGTACCATAGGGTAAGAAGGGAGATGCTTCGTGATTCAGTGACTTTCAGTTTCAATTCAGAAGCTGATGCTAAGACAGGATCAGAAGGTAAGTATGGAGATTTTTTTTCACATCTTGTTCGACAAATAGGGGATTTTAAGAAATACTCTGTCTTAGGGACTATTCTCCATATTCACTCTACAAACGAAATTTGTTGCTGTTGCACTGCATCCTTGTCTGCTGAGTTAAAGGTTGGAGGATTATTTAAAAGACTTGAGCAGCTTGTAAGCAAAAATCAAGATATCAAAACGGAACCGTTTTTTACTGTTTTAGCATCATGCGACCAGAGGTTAACAGTGAGCTCAGATACGAGGATTGCATCTGGTGTTCCAGTAGAGCATGGCGTGCCTCAGCTTCATTTTGATCAGATGCGTAACGAAGGATGGTTTCCTCAGTGGTTAGTGACAGAAAAAGAGGTTGCTGAATCCACTGATTAAAAACCTTTAGTTGATAAAGTTAAATCCTTGCCCAAGCATGGTCCGCACCTTTTAATTAGTATCTAGAATCAAAAATCCCCAATATTGAGAACCTTTAATTCCTGGCGCTTATCGTCAAAATCTTCGATGTCAATATCAACTTCCTCATTATTAACCCAAGATGAAAACGATAAAAGCAACTCTTCTGAAAATAAACTTTTCGTTTTAACGTTAGGTGTTTTGATTGATAGGAGTTTCTTCCTAAACCAGTGAGCAATGCTCAAAAATCTCTCAATTTGTTCGGGATTTTTTATAACAAAAAAGGAATCCTCATCTCGCTGCTTCTCTCTCTTAAGAATTTCCGCAGCAGCAATAAAATGGCAAACAGATTTATATTCCTTAAAATACTTTCCATAGGCCTTCTCGCCACAAAGATAATCCTGTTCTTGTGATTGCTTTGACTTCAATGGCGTCTTTCCTAAAATCATTTCAACAGCCTCATTAACACTGGCACGTGGCTCCCCAATTTCTGACTCTTCATAGGTTTTAGCGAGTCTCAGAAGGCTCCATACCAAGCGATCAACAATCTTAAAGAGTTGATCCTTATTTTCGAGTTCTTGGTTAATGAGCCATAAAGGATAGGCGTTGCCCCAGTTTTTTCTGAAATAGATTTCCTCTGGAATTTTTAAAAGAGATTTTATCGCATATAACTGTTCCGAATCTTCTCCTTTTTCTATAGCCCCATTATAAAATTCTACGTTGAGGGTCAATATAATGCGGGCTCTTAATTCATCACATTGGCAAGGCCCCTCCCAGTAGCAATTTATTGGATAAAGCAAACACGCCTTAATCTGATGAAAAGTCTCCTGAAGAACAATTTCACGGTATTTTAATAGAAATTCTGAAGAGAAATTTTTGTACGTATTCCAAAGAGTCATATTTTTTACCTATAAAAGGATCATAAATCAGGAGATGATGTCGCTTTCTCAATGCTCTCGGTGCCTTCTTGTGATTCATAAGCTGCTTTATAAATGGCCTCATTTGCTAGCGTTATGAATTCTCTCACAGGATCAATGTCAATTCGTTCGTAGACCCTTGTCGCTTCTAGGCTCTTATGAGCGAGAGTTTTGCCAATGATGGCAGTCGTTTTGCTCCTACTGCCCCCATCCAGCTTCCTAGGGTGCGCCGGAGGTCATGTATGCGTAGATCAACAATTCCAGACCGCTTTAAAATACGATTCCAAGCTTTTTTAGGATCTGCGAGGTGCCCTGTTCGGCCTTTACCTGGGAACACAAATTCGCTTTCATTCCCCCCTTCTCTCTCCCGCAAGATTTCGATGGCAGATTTGGTAAGAGGAATAACATGAGGCTCCCCATTTTTTGTTTCTTTAATATGCCACTCGGACAAAGTGAAATTAATTTCTTCCCACCTCATTGCGAGAACATTGCTTTTACGTGCCCCTGTTAAAAGGGATAGAAGGATGTAATCTCGGGTTGTTCGGTTTTCTTCCTCTGCAAGAGCCCTAAAAAAACGAGGCAGTTCGTCTTTTCGCAAAAACCTTTGGCGGCTTTTTTCTTTAAACTTTTTAATCCCGATTGTCGGATTGATTCCTTGCCACCCCCATTCAATGGCTTTGTTGTATATGGCACGAATTCTTTCTAGAAGTCGGTTGGCTTGATAGATCCCATTTTCATGGCCTATTTTCTCATGAAGCTGAAGGAATTCTGTTTTTGTAATTTGGCAAGCTTTGCGTTGAAAAAAATGTGACAGGAACTTATTAACTTCCCTCTCGTCATATTCCCAACTCTTTTTATATTTCTTGCTATACCTCTCCATAAACTCATGAAACATTTGACCAAAGGTAATTTCTCTCTTTAAACGCTTTTTCTCTTCATTGGGATCAATCCCCTTAGCAACATCTGCTTTAACAGCTAATGCTTTTTTGCGAGCATTCTCTACTGAAAGTTCTGGGAAGTGCCCAATGTGAATTCTCTCATCTCTTCCATTAATCCTCTTACGAACAAAAAAAGTGATGATGTCATTTGAAGTTATACAAGCTGACAAGCCCTTTTCTTGAGCATCTTGGAAGTAAATTCTGCCCTTTTGAGGTGGTTTGGTATTCTTCAAAAATTGTTTCGTGAAATTAACTTTCATTTTTTCCTCTGGTGCCGCACTGGTGCCGCATTTTGTGTGTAATTCCATCTAATTTGGTGGTAACTTGTAAACTTGAACATGCCATGAAAGCCTTGCCATGTAAAGCTTTACAAACTTTTAGATAAGTATATAAAACCATAGAATTTGAGGCTCATAACCTGAAGGTCGTAGGTTCAAATCCTACCCCCGCAACCAAGAAAATCAAAGAGTTATCAGCTTTTCAATTTTCCAAAAAACGACCGGGTATACACCTGGTATACAAAAAGTTGAGTTTTCAGAATTGTTCTGTGGTTCATGATAGAGCAATGTTTTTTGAGAAATGCTGTTATAGCATCAGAGGCGTTGCACCTCATCCTAGAATTTATCCGTGATTTATCTATGTTAGTAGAAAATGCTTCAAAAAAATATATCCTAAGATCCGCGATAGAAACTCAAAACAGCTCTGTGTTCAGGTGAAAAGCTGGAAAACAATTGCATTAATTAGATGCAAACCTAACCTTTTTTTGAGCAATATAATTGCGAGTTAGTCCCGATTTGGCAAATTAAATGCATTACCAACAACTATTTATTTCCCCACTAAAATAGTGCCTTTTGATTCATAGGATCTTTTAAAACAAAGTGCACTCTACGAATTTAACTGCATTACTAGTGGGTTCAGCAATTTTTGCAGATGAAACAGGGTGCAAATATTCTACGTGAAAGTGAAACCTCTCTTTGGTAAAACAAGATGCCTTATCTTCCGGTATAATACCCGTATTTATTCCATTAACATGCAAACTGATAGCGGGAATTCCATATTTTCCACTAATTTGTGGCAAATCTCTTACCTTCCCAATTTCATCGCTACCTAGCAAAACTTTAATGCTCGCATTTGTTATATCTTTATTTCCAGAAAGGTCTAAATTAATTAGCCGTTCTAAAGAGCTTGAATTGCTTATTTCCCACATAAAATTATCGTCAATTCCCTGGTCAGACAAATCCAGTGTATGCACCTTTATTAAGCATTTTGAATTTATAATCTGAGTCTTCTCATTATCCGTTAACTTTTCTCCTGAACGAATTATAGTTGAAACATCTTTTAAAGTTGTCGATGTAAATCCCCCTTCTCTTCTGACATCATCATATGTGAGTGTTCTTGAATAATTTGCAACAGCTACACTAATATCCAGTACGATTAATACTAAAACAAATAATTTCAAGATTCTCATTTGGGAGCTCCTTAGTTTTTTAGTCTCATTCAACAGTGTATTGCTCGCGGCTTGAAACAAACAATCCCACTTCATCTAATTGCAATCTAATTTCTAATGGATTATTAGGAGTGAGCCAAACATAGATCCATCCACCTAGTGGAGCTAGTGGTTCTCCTAACTCCATAAATTTATCAGCAATCCTTTCTAGGAAGACTTTCTGCAACTGATGTTGGGTACTGAAATCATGTTTATACGTTCCCTGACAGTTAGGACACATATCAAAGTAGGAAGTTAAGTGGAATTCTAGCCTAATATTTCCACGAAACCATTTATTAATGAGAGATATAATCTCTGAAGCTGCTCCAACATACTCTCTTTCAAACAAGTCATCATAAGCATTTTTCAGTCGAACATACTCAGATTTTTTAACCTCATAGTCCTCTTTTTTTCTGAGTAGTTTTTCCTCCAAAACAAACTTTTCTTCGGATTGTTCGTCACTTTGAAGTTGTTTTTGAAGCTTTTCTCCTTCTATTTTACTTTTTTCAAATTCTTTCTCTGCTTTTTTGACTTGCCTTTCTAATGGCTGTAATTTGTTTTTGTTAAGATTCGTCAATTCTCCAAGTAAAGTAGGTAAACTTGTATCTAACAAGTTAGCAAAGACAACTTTCCAATCATCTTCGTTTTCTAGTTTAAGCCTGCTGTCCTTCGTTTGCAGATTGCATAAGAACAAACGGATAGCTTGTTCGCTATCCCCAAATTGAAGTTGAAAAGTACTGTCAAATAGTTCATCAACAGTGTCAAAGGGCACATTTTTTTTTGCCTTATTTACAAGCCCCAAACTTTTGGCTTTGGAAGTAGAGTCTTCATTAAAAAATCTAAATGCCAACACATCGCGGAGCGTGTTTCCCAGTTTTTCTCTGGCTTCTGGACGTAAGGCAAATTCGTTAAAGTATCCTTCACGGCCAATACAATCTCGGAACGAACGACAGATTGGAGTCGTCTTTATCCTTTCCTCGAAACCAAAAAATTGTGTAATATTTTCTCTCAGCCCGAATTCACTCGGTTGTGTTATTGAACCCCCACAATAATGGGCAACACATTTTGCGTCCTGCTGAGGAGCAACAGAAGCTTTCAAAACTTCCACGTATTTCTCATTTAGCCCACTCACAAATAGCGTATCATTAAAACATAATACGGCTTTCTGGCCGCCAATTCGTAGTATAACGTTAAACTTTGCTACATTTCTCCTGCTTTCTCTAGCAATATTCTCGCTACTTTTATCAATTTCTTTTAGTTTATTGCAGGCCTCTGCTACTCTTAAACTGTTCGCCATGTGCCAGTCAAACTCAGGAACTTGATCTGTGGATTGTGTCTCCTCCATTTCAAAATCTCGAGAACTATGCATTAAGTGAAATCTCACTGGTGGTTGAACTTGTTTTGAGTCAGCTAACTCCTCCTCACCAGCGAAAGATAAGTCAAAACTGGAAATAAATATGAATACAAATAAGAAAAAATACCTGTGTATCTCGCCAACCATCTTTTCCCCCTATGAGAGGATTTTAAAGTCATTAAACGCCCACTTTCAAGTAGCCTATATATAAAAATAAATAAGTCAATACATGTACGACAATGAGTCTTAAATTGTTTAAAAACTATTTCAGATACAAATAATTTTTATACATTTTAGCTAATAACTTTGAAATAAAGGTAGTTTTATTTATCTCTTTATTTAATAATTCATGCAGGAAAACCCAGAGGTTGTTGCATTGAAACTAAGGAATTTGCTCTTACTTTTCGACCTACGTTCCTCGGTATCCATTTCACCGTTTGTTAGCGTGAAATCAAGAGTCAAAGCCTTCGTCGGACCGGAAAAAGTTATCGAAAAAAGTAAAAATAATTTATGCATGCTAATTTCCTTAAAAAATATTATGGTGAACGGATAACAAATATAAATAACCTATACAACAAAGGAAACTTTCTTAAAATGTTCGCCCAAAAAACATTCATGAAGGCATCAACTTTTTCACTTTTTGAAATTTAATTTTTATATAAAAACCAAAGGGAGAAAGGTTAAAACTTGAGAATCTACAGTTTCGCCATCAAATGGCCTTTGAGAAAAAGGGCAATTCCCCCAAGAAACATAAGATTGATGATCACTATAAACCAAATGAGTCCGACGCCTCCCATACCATTCATAAAGAGCCCCGCGGTTAAGGGCCCCATGATGGCTCCGATACTGTATATCATGGAGGAGCCAATGACGGCTCCATCTAGCTCTTCTCCTTTTAAGCGTTCTGCTATGAGACTAAATCCTAGCAAATCTAGGGATGCAATTGTTCCACCAGCGAGAAAGAGGAGAATGCCCCATACATATACATGGACGTTCATATAGTGTCCTATGAGGAAGGAAAGGACTAAAGTGGTGACACAAGCTAAAAGCACCCAGTGTCGTTTAAACTTGTCCGCCAATATGCCAATGAAAACGGGAAGAAAAACGCCTCCCATCAACAAAACGGTAAGAAGGAGGCCTGCCCCTCCCCGACTATAACCTTTCTCTTCCGCATAGATGGGAAACAAATCTGAAATTGTTTCATCGTTTATGCCGAAAAAGAAGGCTGTTATGAGGGCAAGTGGTACGAGAAATATTAAATTCAAAGACATTTTTTCAGTTTTTTCGCTCGATCTTATTTCTTTATATTTTAAAAATAATACAGGAATAAAGGTCATGAGGATTAAAGTGCTGCAAAGCAAATAGGGCAAATGGTTCCCTCTGGGAATAACAGAAACAAGAGAAGGCCCCAATCCATATCCCATGGCCATGACAGTTGTATAAAGCCCCAGTAGTGTACTCAGATGTTTTTTATCGGCATATCGGTTGATTAAAACATCCGTAAGCATGTTTATATTTGCGACCGCAATTCCAATCAGAAACACAAATATAAACAAAAGGTAATTCCACTCTAATATGACTGATCCCGGGATCAGAGCACAAAGAGCCAAAGCAGAGAAGAAATAGATTTTTTTATAGGAGAACGACCTCATTAGCTTTTGCAAAAAAAGTCCAACAACAAAAAAAGCTATACTGCCCATTGTTAAGACCATGGCAATGTGTTCTGTCGAAAATTTTCTCTTGTAAAGTTCTTCGGTTAGAAGAATCCAATAGAATCCCATTGCCAGGCTGAACCCCAGGGTAAAAACCAATAAGAAAATGATGAGAACTGGGTTTTGAGGATTTCCAAGAAAGGAACTTAAGAAATTTTTTATTTTATCCATCTCTGTCTCTACTGAAAGGCATGCAAATTTACGTGCTGTCAGTGGTGATGCTACCATAGAGAGGCCTAGCATTAAAAGATCGTATGCTGAATTAGATGGATGCCTGCCAATTAATTACTTCCGTGGGAAGTAATTTCAGTGTGAATTTTTCAGACAAGTCTGACTTATGATGTGTGAAAAAAGACTATGCCGTTAGAGATTCCAACCAAGTAGTGTGACTAGTTAGATGCGGCGGATATCATCATATTGAGCCTTTAATTTAGCTGCTTTGGCTAGTCTTTTCTCTTTTTCTCGTTCTGCATTTTCTTTATTTTGATCAGCTCGAATTTCATTTACACGATTAAAAACAAATGTCCTTGCGTCTTCCACACTTTGAAAATACATTCGTTCGCTTGATTGAAAATGAACGTACGCTTTTCCTCCAAAAGTTTCGGTAATAGAAATGCCACCAAATCCATCATCAGCGGTTCTTAATACGAGAGTAGTTGAATGTTTTTTGCTCTGTATAAATTCATCGGGTTTCCGGACGAAGTCTCCGTCAAAACTAAAAGCAGCTTGAACTTGTCTTCTTTTATTTGATTTAGTTTTAGTTTTAGCTATTTTAGCATTTCTTTCTATATTGAGCGTATCTGTCTTATCAGAAAATGGCGCTGCGAGTTCCGTGATTGAAGGTACGATAGGCGTAGAAAACGTTATAGCGGAGTCAAGGCTGGAGGAGCTGTCCTCTTCATTTGGATTGGAGATAGCTTCTGGAGAATCTTTAAAAATAGGAAACGGTAAGTCACCTTGTGATACAGGGCTCAACTCTAGATCACTCTCTAGGGGGTTGGGCGAGAGGAAATCCATTATTGACCCTTGCCCTCTGACTTGCTTGATTTTGCGTTTTCTTGCGCTTTTTGACTTAGAGCGGGGATTTTTCTTCGGATCTTCTTGAGTTCCTCCTATAGGCCTCATTTTGGTTTGCTGAAAAATCCCATCAAAGCTTTGTAAAGAATCATCAAAGCCACCTGGATTTGCATAACTCTGTTGCACAAAAATAGAAGCAAGTGAAGCCGTTAGAGCAAGTCTAACTGTAAAATGACGCATGTCAAAAATCTCTCAAAAAATAATTCATAAAAATATGCGCACAATATCTCAAATATTTGCATGGAAGAAAAGACTAATTTTGGAATATTAGATATTACAAATACTCATAAATATTTAATTATTATTTAATTTAACTTTAATATTTATTAAAAATGTATTTATGGAAAATTTTATATATTTAAATAAAGAAATGCTTATTTGTCAGCGAAATAGGGAAAATGAGCTGCCAATAGTAGTAGGAATTATTTGATTGTTGTGTGATGCAAGCGAGCTTAGGGCTTAAACTTTGACAAAAACGATGTTGCGACCTTTGAGGCATCCACCCAAAAACTTCTTTCCTTCCTGTGATTGAGAGACATCTAAAATGAATTTAAGAAGCTTCTTTTTCTTCAAGTGGGACATGTCGACTATTTTAACTTTACTAATCCATCCGGATTTTGCACCGTCAGCATTACCACGCAGCAAAATAAGCTGAGTAACACCTTCACCGCTATTGAAATTTTGTATGCGTTCTATATGGCCGTCTGACATGGTCAAAGTGGCTGTGTTCTTGCCCATTAGCTTTAATTCAGACGAATTGTCTGTAATGCGCATGATGTTTTTACTATCCATCCCCGCTTTTTTTAAGAGATCTTCAATCGTGAGCTCAAAAAGAAAAGCATCTTGGTCTTCATCACCTTGAAGCCAATTTACTTTGTCAAATGAGGCGAGCTGGAAAAATGGCGTCGTATTCTCTGCGCGAACTTCTATCAACTTATGACAAGGGTTATCCGGCTTGGATTTCACTTTTTTCATGGGAAATCCATAGGCTGTTGTCGCTGCTATGACCATAACAAGTATGACAATATTTCTATAGAATATTCCCATTTAAAAACTCCCTATACTTGTACAGTGTACAAGAAAAGAGCTTTGTTTTGGAATATATTTCTAAATAATAAGGAAACTAAATTTCGCCAACGCCGGCGAGGCCTTCCCTGTGGGCGGGATGGGTTTCACGCATAATCAGGGATAAGAATAGGGAAATGATTAAACAGATGGGAACCACAGTAAGGGCATAGCGATAGTCTGCTGCCGAATAGATAGCAACCCCATCAACAATAACTTCACTGGATCTTTCTGTTAAAAGGGATCCGATGACCGGTTGGAAAATGACCCCGCTCAGCATGCAAAACATATTGGTAAAGCCCACACTTACGCCACTTGCTGACGGGGGATTAATTTCACAAGCTGCGGGGAAACAGAGGATTTTACCTCCTATAAAAAAGCCTATGAAAAACATTGTAAAAAACAATAGAAATGGGGGCAGCACTATGTATATGGCCAAAGATACACCGCAAAGGGCTCCAATAGAAGCCATAATCATGGGAATCTTTCGGCTGCTGAGGCGTTCCGAAATGTAAGCAAATGAAGGCCCCCCTACTGCAAGGCCTAGGTATACGATAGTTGTTGATAGTCCTGCCGTGGCCTGATCAAAGCCATAAACCTGCACAAGGAAGGACACATTCCACAAATCCGCAAAAGTAGAGAGGACGATATAGGTGCAAACACCGTAAAAAGCTATAATCCAGGTTTGACGACAGGTAAGGACTTTTTTAAGGCCAGAGAGAAGCTGATCTTGGGGCCCAATATCATCAAAGTCATCTAAAGGCTTTTGTCGATCCCGCACAACAGCCCATATAAAGGCCGCTAAAAGGGCACCAACGCTGGAAATACTGATAAGGGCTTCTCTCCAGCCCAGATAGTCAACCAACAGGGTTAAGGGGGCGCCAGCACACATGGCGCCAAGGGTGCCCAGCATGACTGTAAAGCTCACTAGGATGGAAAATCGGTTGTGGGAAAACCAAAGGGAAATGATTTTCAATGTACTTAAAAAGACGGCTGCTGCCCCTGCCCCGATCATAAAACGGCCAATTTGAGCGTAAACGAGGGATTCCGCAGAGGCAAATATGAGTGTCCCTACAGAGCACAATAGGGCCGCCCCTGTCAAAAGCCTTCGGGGGCCGTAGCGATCAATAATGACCCCCATGGGCAGTTGCAACCCTGCGTAGGCATAATAATAGCAAGCCGTGAGGATGCCCAGAGATTCCGCATTTACGGAAAAATCTCGCATAAGATCTGGCACCATCACACCTGGAGAGACACGCAACACAAACTGATAGCAGTATAACATTGCAGCAAGAACCCACATGAACCATGGCTTGATATTGAGTGCCTCTAGTTCATCAATTGGTTTTTGCACTTGTGATTCCCTATATAGTTGTTGACGCTGGTTGGTTGTTAGTCCGTCTAATTTTGGTTTTGCACTCATATATTGTTACCAATTCCTATGATCTAACCCGAATTGACTTTTCTCCTCGACAACCTGTGAATAAATGCTTAAGGGCGATCTCCGTTGGATGCTCAGTTAAGTCTTAAGCGTCTGCGACTTCTATGGTAGACCGCCCACATAACAACAAGGACCAGGGCCATGGAATACCAAGTTACGGCGTATACTAGATGATTGTTAGCTAATTGGGAAGCCCCCCCTTGGGGAATTGGCATGTTTCCTTTTCTTTCAATAAGTTCTAATGCAATTTCTCCATAAAATGGGAAGGAAAATGGAACGTTTTGTGCCTCAGATATACGATTTTGTTCTATCCAATGCCACTGATTTTTGTTTGGCATATTATCTGGTACAAAGTGGCCAGGCTTTTCAGAATATGCTATATGGGCAATTCCCTCATATTCGTTTGCTACTAAGACCGATGTATCCTCAAAATCACGAGGAACCCAGCCCAGGTTTAAGAGGATAACGCGACCATCTTCTAGTTGTAGCGGCATTATCAAGTGTTTACCTACGGTTCCCTTTGGGGGACTCCCCCGCTCTTCCGACATTTTAAGGAGAGCTGGACGCCCACCATCGAGTTGTTCCACCGGTTTATTGTCGTTGATGGACTTAGCACTTTTACTATCGAGGTTTTTTGCTGCTTTTTCATTAGTGGGGGACTTAGATTTTTCACTGTCAAGGGAGTCTGCCGTTCTTTTGCCATAGTTTTTATTTATCTGAAACGGGCGGGCTAATAAATATATGGGGGCATTTAGGAGCCTGCCTTTGAGGTATAGGCGTTTGTTTTTGAGCTGCAGGGGGCGTTTATGTGCACTTTCTTGTCTTATATCGTCGAGTTCTTTTGGATGCATAGGGGGTGATCTTAGGGTCTCTTCCCTACTCTCAATTAATGCTTCTTTCCATTGAAGGCGTTTTAACTGCCAGGTTCCCAATCCAATAAAGAAGGAGAAAAACACAAGACAGATGAGCGTTGGCCACAGCAGAGGCTTAAAATATATATTCATGGAGACATTATGGAGAAAGAGAAGTAATTTTTAAAGGGGGATTGGCATTGGTAGTGTGGCGCCCGGAGTCTGAGGGGGGCTCTAGAAGCATTTCCAATCCCGTCTTTCCGCACAATGGATCCCGCGCTCATAAGGAATTCTAGGGGCGCGCCTACGGCTTGCCCATAATTCCTAATGGCCGGGAAGACGATTCTTGTGCCTAATGGCCGGGAAGACGATTTTTGGCCTGCTGCCTAGGTTAACTATTTTGCCCTAATGGCCGGGAAGACGATTTTTGGCCAGATGTCTCAGAGTGCAAGGACACGTAGAGTGTCCGTCATCTCGGAACCTAGGCACTCTTGACGAACCGGCGTCTTAAGCCGATGAGTCTTAGAGGGACTTGGTATCGCGAGATCCAGGTGAACGCGTGCCACAGACAAGCTGTAAGACTGGATCCCGCGCTCATAAGAAATTCTAAGTCGCGCTTATTGCGCTCTAAGAATTCCTAATGGCCGGGAAGACGAGTTTTGGCCTACTGGCTAGGAAAGAGGAGCTTGGCTTAATGGCCGGGATGAGGCAACTGTAGATCTGGCTATAGCATTACTTCCTAAGCAATAAATAGATCTTAAGCCACAATTCATTACAGTTTCTTACTGTTTCTGGGTTATGAGTTTACATACTGTTTATTTTGCAGGTTCTATTTTTATTGACTTATACACTATTTATGTATTATAAGTATTCTCTACATGTCTACATTAGAGGTTGGGATTTATTATGAAAATTATGAATTTTATCAAGAATAGAGCATTTAATAGTAAACAAGCAGTCTCACTGTTTTTTGCGTGTATTATGGCCTTTAGCCCGCTTACAGGTCATGGGGCAGATGGAACTTTAGAAGTAGACACCTCATTGATGAACATAACGACACGTAGTTCATCAGCTGCAGGTAAATCTTCAGAAGTAGACACTGCATTGAAGAAGATAACGACACCTAGTCCATCAGCTGCAGTCAATACTTCAAAGCAAGACCTCCATAAAAAGCAAGACCTCCATAATTTGGCATCCACTGAAACGACATTTTCGGATTTGCCATTTAATGTAAGAGTCCAAGTTCTCTCTATGGCTGATGCAAAAACACGTGGGCGATTTGCTCAAACATCAAAAGTTGGTCTTGGGACAGTTAATGTTGTTCGTGGATCAATCGGTGTAACATTATATGGCGCAAGATTAGAACACCACATTGTCCCTGTTGATAGTATTAGAATTAGAGAAGATTCCAAATCTTCTAGTATTACGATTCCTGTGGGGAATGATGTTATTTTCTTTGTAAATAATGACTCTATTTCTATCCATGATCTCAATGAAGGAAAGGTCATAAAAAGGATAGAGGAAGCTGATCATCATCATGTAGTTAAATCCTGGATACATGAAGCAAGCCGAACGCTATATATGAAGCGGAGTTATGGTGGGAAGCTTTATGCTTTTGATCTCGATAATTTGGAGAGTGGATCTAGAACAATTGATTTTATGGCAAATCACTTTCATTGTGTCGTGAGCGAAAATGGAGATCGGATCTATGTAAACCCCTTTCGGACGAATGAAGTCATTTGTTACAATAGTCACTTAGACCCTTTGGGCATAATGACCTTTGGAGAGCAAGATGGACAATGGCTAAGCGATCTTCACCTGACATCAGATGATGGTTTGCTTGTTGCGACGTCTTTCGGAACTTCTTACAACAAGGTGTTTACGGCCGATACCCAAAACTGGGGTGGAACGCCTCAATCATATGACGTTGAACAGAATGCAGTACAGAATGTACACGTTAATGATGGACGGTTCTTGGTAACGCAGGCTAGAGATGATAGCTTTTCAGTAACAGATCAGAATACACCTGATTCACCTGCCTTTACAATTTCCGAGGGTTATGCAGTAGATACTATTCTTGATAGCAGTCAATCTAGGCTCTATGTTACAGATAGGTGCAACGATAGAGTGGCTGTTTTCAATACGAAGAGCTTCGACTCTGCCCCTCTAACTATCGACTTATCAGAAGGAGTGCCAACGTCTTTCGTTCTCAGTGATAAAAAGGATTTGCTTTTTGGCACACATGCTGCTCCTGATTTAAGGCCTCCAAGCGCAATGCCTTATACAGATGGTTTTGATCCGGGGATACTTTCAATTATTGATACACGAAATCCGCATTCCTCTCCGAGAACCATAAGGACTGTTGGATGTCTTCCTAGCGACTGTTTCTTAAGTGAAGATCAAAAACACCTGGCTGTGTTGTTCCTTGATTCAGCGTTACTTGAGGTTTTTGAAGTGAAAACAGAAGCTCCCTTTACGCCTGATTGGCTGGGAAATGCTGAGAACGATTACACTAAGTAGAATCGTCATTAGGTGCGTGCCCCCCATGCAAGAGAGTTAATACAACTTCTCGAGGGGGGCTTGCATAATACGGTGGGTAGTCATAATTTTCATGTACGACTAAGCCCACGACAAAGTATTAGATAGGCTCATGGCTCCAAGATATTGGATAGCACCAAAGCATTATGTAGACCATGGCTCCTCGCATTTATACATCAACAACCATAAGTCTACTTGGGCCTCAATCCTTTTTCATCTTCCTTTGCCGTGAAGTGCATTATCTTTGACAGATCAATATCCGACTTTGTAAGCCACAAATCATATTCCTGCTGTAAGTTTAGCCAGTATTCAGGCGTTGTATCAAATGCTTTTGAGAGTCTCAATGCTATTGGTAGCGCAATGACAAATCTCTATATTTCTAATTTGCGAGCCCCAATTGAAAACCTCACCCTTAAAGAGTCCCTAATCTTGTTATAACCACAGAATTTGAAAGAAAGTTTCTTTTAAGATCAATGCATTCCGAATATATACAATATAGTTGTATTGTATATCTCTTGCATAATAACAATATATATTACAAGTTTGTATTTTAATATTTTGGAATTATTAGGGAATATTGTTTGTTATGAGAATTTTTAATTCATTTATGAAAGATAAAGCTGCGTCTGGCAGTAAAAAACTTTCAAAAATAAAGTTTTTGAGTTGCATTGTAGGCATCAGCTTAATCGCAACTCAAGCATTTTGTGGAAATGGTGACAGTGAGAATGAGGATCTGAGTGGTAAGGGGATTTCATTTGTCCATCCAAGTGATAGCAAGGATGGAAATAACGGGGAATCATCTTCACCTAAATATAGAGGCCTTCAGGACTTGCCAGAAGAAGTTATGGGAGAGATCCTCGCTCATGCAAATGATGACGGGACACTTGTGCAATTTTCAAGAGCATCTAAAAGTTGTTTGAGAGGCTACGATTATGCCAGTGATAGTCCGACATATAGAGAGAGGATGACAAAAGGGCTACGACAACGTCAAAACATACTCCTTCCAGAAGGTGGAGGAGACTCTCGTTACTCAATCTCACTTGGTGATAACAAATTCTTTGTCGTTCAAGATACTTGCCTTTCTCTCGTTGATCTTAAGGAGTCTAGAGTTGTAAAAACTTTCGAAGCCTTATATGCGAAAGATGCTTATTGGTTCAATCGGGATAAAAACATCCTTTATATTTCGGCACACCTGAGAAATATTCAAAAAGGAATTCCGAGCTCAGGCGGGCTCTACGCCTTCGATCTTGAAAACCTAACGCAATTACCAAATCTAATTTCTCCATTCAGTGAACCACATGAGATTATAGGGCATACAGATGGAAAGTTTTTTGCAAGAAAATCTGAATCTGGAGAAGTTTCTTGTCTTAGTGACAGTTTAGAGCTGCTGTGGAAAGTGGATTTAGGTGAGCCTTGGAAAATAAGACCACAGACGTTTTATACGGGGCATGAGCCTAATGGGAGTAGACAGCTGGATTTTAAACAATTTCATCTGAGTCAGGATGGTTCTTTCTTTGTTGCGGAATCTTATGTAAGTAGTAATACTTTTATATACCCTTCGTGAATAAAAGTATGGACTTTTAGGAGGCATTACCTTATAAGCTATTGTTATGAAGACGTTTTTAAGCCAATCAGAAGAAGAACAGCTAAGAAAGCAGCATAGGCGAGAGAAAAACGGTCGAGTTCGAG